>NZ_DELU01000009.1:0-28606 GCF_002352785.1 Marinobacter sp. UBA2688 | reverse complement strand
CCCGCCACACAGGCGGGTATGGTTGGCGGCGCCTTCGTCACCGAACTGGCTGACTGAGGGCAACGCCGGGTGGTGGGCAAACCAGGCCTCATCCGCAAAGATGGATTTCAGGGCCCGGCCGGTGACTACGTGCTCAATGGAGCGATGGAACTTGGCGCTCAGGTTCGCCGGTGTGAAGTGCACCCGATGGTCGGATGTGTCCGCGCTCGGTGAAACTGTCGCGGCGTTGGCCGTCCACATGGTAGACGCCGACGATGCCGCCGCCAGGATGGACGGGCTCTGTTTGGCGGCAGCACTGAGAACGTCGCGGTCCGAACCGGTAAATCCCAACGCCCGCAAGGTCGGAATATGCGGGCGTTCATGAGGCGGCAGCACACCCTGGACAAAGCCACGATCCGCCAGACGTTTCATTTTCGCCAGCCCCTGCAGGGCCGCTTCCTTCGGATTGGATACCGAGCGAACGTTGGACTTGGACGCCACATTGCCCCAGGACAGCCCGGCGTAATTGTGGGTGGGCCCTACCAGGCCATCGAAATTGGCTTCTACCGCGTGCTTGGCCATGACTCGTCTTCCGTCAGTCGAAATTTAATCCGGGTGCCAGGTTCTCCGGCACTTCACTCTTCTTCGCCTCCAGCGAGGCCATGGGCCAGGCGCAATAATCGGCGGCGTAATAGGCACTGGGGCGGTGGTTACCGCTGGCACCGACACCGCCAAACGGAGCTGCGCTGCTGGCGCCCGTCAACGGCCGGTTCCAGTTCACTATACCGGCGCGCACTTCGTCCGCCAGTCGCTCGTAGAGCTTGTGGTCGTCGGTCAGGATACCGGCTGACAGGCCATAGCGGGTGTTGTTGGCGAGCTCCATGGCCTCATCAAAACTCTTGTAGCGATAAACCGTCAGCAAGGGACCGAAGAACTCCTCATCCACCAGATCCAGCCCAGTCGCGTCCACAATGCCCGGCGATAGCAGGCCCGTGCCTTCGCGCAACCGTTTCATTTCCAGTAACGACTCCGCACCATGCGTGATCAGGTTATTTTGCGCTGCCAGCAACTTGTCAGCCGCTTCGGGTGAAATGACCGAGCCCATGAACGGTTGCGGTTCGGCGTCGAAATCACCCACGGTAATGCGGCTGACCACCTCAACGAAGCGTTCCAGGAACTGGTCACCCTTGGTACCCTTGGGCACCAGCAGGCGCCGGGCGCAGGTGCAGCGTTGGCCGGCAGACAGGAAGGCTGATTGCAGCGCATGGTGCACGGCACCATCCACGTCGTGGACATTCTGCACGATCAGCGGGTTGTTGCCCCCCATCTCCAGCGCCAGAATTTTCTCTGGTTGGCCACCGAACTGCTTGTGCAACAGGTGCCCGACGGTCGAACTGCCGGTAAAGAACAGGCCGTCCACACCAGGGTGAGAGGACAGGGATTTACCGGTGGCAGCCGCCCCCTGAACCAGATTGATAACACCGGCTGGCAGACCCGCCTTTTCCCAAAGCTTGACGGTCAACTCGGCGACACCGGGGGTCAGTTCACTGGGCTTGAAGACCACGGTATTGCCCGCCAACAGCGCGGGCACGATATGGCCATTGGGTAGATGCCCGGGGAAATTGTAAGGGCCAAACACCGCTACCACACCGTGGGGTCGATGCCGCAACACCGCATGCCCCCCGGCAACGTCGGACTCCGAATGGCCGGTACGATCATGGTAGGCGTTCACGGAGATCCCGATCTTGCCTATCATCGCTGCCACTTCGGTGCGGGACTCCCACAGGGGCTTTCCGGTTTCCGAGCCGATCTGGTGCGCCAGCTCTTCCTTGTGTTCCTCCAGCAGCGTGCCAAATTTTTCCACCAGGGCCTGGCGCTCACTGAACGGGCGCTTGCGCCAGTGGACAAACGCTGAACGGGCTTCACGCACGGCGGCGTCCACGTCTTCGATGCTGGCGCTGACGCCATCCCAGACCGTCTCTCCAGTGACCGGCTGGAGGGATTCGAAAAAGTCGCCATGGCCTTCCAGCCAGAGTCCATCAATAAAGAGTTGACCTGTCAGGTTTGCCATTGTCATTACCTCCTTCCGGTATCTTTCAAAGGGGCCAGCCGCACGAGGTCTCCGGATTCTACTTCCAGCGCCTCGGCCACATCGGCCGGAATACTGACAGTATCGAGTCCTATGCACTCGGCCGGTATGGTGGTTACCCGAAAGTCCCGGAACGAGCGGTTGGATATCATTACCTGTTGCTCCGCCGGGACATCCGTCACCAGCGGCTTCTTACGGATCATAACGTGGCGGTTTATACCTTCGCGCACGGTACGAATACTGTGAATAAAAGCCTCAACCGCCGGGCCACCATCAAAGATGTCCACCATGCCGTTGAAGTTGAAGCCTTCCGCCTGCAGCATTTTCAATGCCGGCGCGGTGTTTTCATGCACCCGACCAATCACGGCCCGTGCAGCGTCCGGTAACATCGGCAGGTAGATGGGGTATTTGGGCATCAGTTCAGCAATGAACGATTTATTGCCAAGGCCCGACAACATGTCCGCCTCACTAAACTCCATGTCAAAAAACTTGCTCCCAAGGGCATCCCACAACGGGCTCTGGCCGTTGCTGTCAGACACTCCCCGCATTTCGGCGAAGACTTTCTCGGAGAAATGCGAACGGAAGTCGTCCAGGAACATGAACCGGCAACGGGACAACAACAGGCCTGTGCCACCGCCCCGATGGGAGCTCGAAAGCAGCAGAGAGCACACCTCTGTGGTACCGGTCATGTCATTGGACAAGTGCAGCGTCGGAGTGCGCACATGCACGTCCAGCTCGCGGGAAGCATTCACCGTCACGCTCAGTCGGTAATTGTAGAACACCTCATCCAGACCCACTCGCGCCTGTATGCCGCTGATGCCCACACACTGTTTGAGCTCGGTATCCTCGAGAGCGAACAGGTACAAGCCAGCCTCTGGTGCGCAGCGCTGGTTGAAGGTTTCCTGCGCATGCTGGATCTTCCTTGCCAGCAGTGCCCTATCCGCGGGCAATGTCGTCAGTCCCTTTCCGGCGCCCTGGGCCATGGCGTACAGGGCGTCGAGGTCGTTCTCCTGCGAGGGTCGGATTACCAGCATTCCGGCCTCCTGTCTGTGCTTGCTGTGCTTGCCCTGTTCATAATGGTGTCACCCGTACCGTGTCACCGGAGCTCAGGCCCAGGTATTCCCAGGTCTTCGGCGACACTTTCACTTCGTCCTGCAGGCTCTCGGCGAGTGGGGTCAGCGTGCTGCGAAAATCCCCGCCGTCACCACCGCAAATCAGGCAGGTTTCGCCATCGTCAGTCGGGGCGGCATGGAGGGTTTTCGGATGACTGGTCACAACAGATCTGAGCGCATCGGTGCGAGCTTCCAGAACCGGCCCGGCATCGAAAATATCGAGATAGCATCCAGCCCGGAACCCTTCGCGCTGAAGTAACTCGTACGTCGCCTGGGTTTGTGAGTGAGGTTGTCCAAGCGCATCCTGTGCGGCTTGACTCAGCAGCGTGACGTAAATCGGGTTGGGCGGCATCAATTCTGCGATAAAGGTTTTGCTCAACAACCCGGAATATTGATCCGCGGTTTCAAAATCCATATTAAAGAAATGTCGCCCCAGACTGTCCCAGAACGGCACCTCGCCGTCTTGCGTCTGCACACCCTGGATTTCCACGACCACCTTATCCGTGAACAGCGAGCGATGGCTGGCGATAAACAGCATCCTGGCGCGGGACAACAGCTCGAAGGCGTCAGTACCACGCAGCTCCGGCCTGATCGCGAAGGAGCACAACAGTGTGTGATCAGTCAGCGCATGGGACGGGTACAGAACCTCCACCCGGCGCGAAACGCCCAGCTCATGGGAAGCATGGATAAGTGCGTCCTGACGGTAATTGTAGAATGGCTGCCCATTACCCGCCCGAGCATCGATACCCGATACGCCCTGCACCTTACCTGCACGGGTGTCTTCCAGTACGAACAGGAACCGCTTGGGTTCGTCGGGCTTATTTGTGCCGGCAAAGGAGCGAGTGGATTGTTCAATCTTGGTGGACAATGCGTCCTGTTTTTTGGGCAGGGTGGATGACATCCGAGGGCCCTGGCCCCCGGCAATGTCGAGTATGTCGTTCAGGTCACCCGGCTGAGCCGGACGTACCAACCACATAGGCGGCTCCCGTATTCATGCTTGTGGTTAATATCGTGGGTTAACGTCTGCTACTTACCACAAACCTTTTTCACACCAGCCTCAAACCGGGCCAGCGCTTCATCAATATCAGGCTCTGGAATGATCAGTGACGGCGCAAGCCGCACGACATTCGGGCCGGCAATCAACACCATCACGCCCTCGTTCAGGCCGGCATTGAGAAATTCCTTCGCCTTGCCTTTCCACTCTTCCGTCAGTACACAGCCGAGCAGCAAGCCAGAGCCACGAACCTCACTGAAGATGCCATAGCGCTCACCAATGTCCATCATCCGCTTCCGCAGGCGCTCCGAACGCGCCCCGACGCCCTTGAGGATGTCTGGCTGGCTCACCGTATCAATCACCCGTTGGGCAACAGCACAGGCCAGGGCGTTCCCGCCATAAGTGCTGCCATGGGTACCGATACCCAGGCTTTTCGCCACCTTTTCTGTGGTCAGCATCGCCGCCACCGGGAAGCCACCACCAAGCCCCTTGGCCGTGGACAGGATGTCCGGCGTTACACCATACATCTGGTAGGCATAGAGGTGTCCGGTGCGGCCAACGCCGGACTGGACTTCGTCGAACACCAACAAGGCATCGTTTTCGTCACAGAGTTGGCGCAGGCCCTTAAGAAATTCCGGATCGCCGGGCATGACGCCACCTTCACCCTGAATAGGCTCTACTACCACTGCACAGGTCTTGTCCTTGGAGATCAATTTCCGGACCGACTCCAGATCGTTGAAATCGGCGTGATGAATGCCGCCTGGCGCAGGCTCAAAACCTTCAAGGTACTTGGGCTGGCCACCGACGCTGACCGTAAACAGGGTGCGGCCGTGGAACGAGCTCTTGAAGGAGATGATTTCATTCTTTTCCGGGCCGAAATGTTCCCAGGCGTAACGCCGGGCCAGCTTGAACGCGGCCTCGTTGGCCTCGCCACCGGAATTGGCAAAGAACACACGTTCGGCAAAGGTCAGATCACACAGGGTCTTGGCCAACCGCAGGGCAGGCTCGTTTGTCATGACATTAGACAGGTGCCAGATTTTTTCGGCCTGCTCCATCAAAGCACCAACAAGGCCGGGATGATTATGCCCGAGGCAGGTCACCGCAATGCCGCCCGCCAAGTCGATGTATTCCTTACCCTCCTGATCCCATACGTGGGAGCCTTCACCCTTGACGGGAATCACAGACCCGGGTGCATAGTTGGGGACCATTACCTCATCGAACAACTCACGGCTGACAGGTTCTCTGTTCATCGGTGTCTCTCAAACAAAACATGAAAAGATACAGTTAATCATACGCCACTCAGGGCATGAGCACATCCGTTGCACTCACCATTCCTTCCCGGCCGGTTTACTGCATACAAGACTCACTGTCACTTGGTGGAACACTGGGACGCAAGTGCTATCGTCGCTAAACAATCGGGCTACGCTAAACAGACGCCGGCTTTCATTCAAGACTACAAATGACGACATCAATGCTGAAAAGCGTATTCAGTTTCGTTTCAGCAACTTCGCCTAACATACCATTAGGTGTGAAACGCAAGAGCTTGCATATGATCCAATGAACGAACTGTTAACCTAATGATTTGAGCTCTCCGTTTTTCAGTTAAGCCAGCAAAGACAGGAGCAAAGCATGAGCTTGAAAAATCAGGGTATGGGACTGTCCAGAAGGCGACTTATCCAAAGCGCGGCTGCAATGGGTTTTCTTGCCGGCTACGACAGCCTTTTGCCTGCGTTTGCAAGAGGCAAACTCGACAACTCTAACGCTCACCACACTGTGCGTAATGGCGCTGACATCTACGACCTGACCGTCGCGAGAACACCTCTCAAGATAGGGGGCAGAGTCTCGGAACAGCCCATCACCATCAACGGCACTCTGCCGGCGCCTCTCGTTCGCCTCAAACAGGGGGGCGAGGCAATCTTGCGTGTCACCAATACGCTATCGGAGGCAACATCCATTCACTGGCACGGCCTGATTCTGCCGTACCAGATGGACGGCGTTCCTGGCGTCAGCTTTCCCGGCATCATGCCCGGCGAAACGTTTGAGTACCGTTTTCCGGTCGAACAGCACGGCACCTACTGGTACCACAGCCACTCTGGCCTTCAGGAACAGCTGGGCCATTATGGGCCGATTATCATTGATCCTGCCGAGCCGGAATCGGTGGCCTATGATCGCGAATACGTTGTGGTCCTCTCCGACTGGACCTTTGATTCTCCCGACGACGTATTCCGCAATCTGAAAGTGGCAGAGGGTTACTACAACTATAACCAGCGCACCGTTGGCGACTTCTTCAAGGATGTTGAAACCATGGGCTGGGATGCCGCGTGGAGCAAAGCCGGCATGTGGGGCAGAATGCGAATGAGCCCCCGGGATATCCTGGATGTAACCGGTTCTGAATATACCTACCTGATGAACGGGTCGCCTTCCGCCAGCAACTGGACCGGGCTGTTCCGTCCCGGCGAGAAAATTCGCCTGAGATTCATCAACGCCTCGGCGATGACATTCTTTGATGTCCGTATCCCGGGACTCCCGATGACGGTTATTTCCGCTGACGGCCAGCCAGTACAGCCCGTTGAAACGGATGAATTCCGTATTGGCGTGGCGGAAACCTACGACGTGATCGTACAACCAACCGACACGGCCCATACCGTGTTTGCCCAGTCACAGGATCGGTCGGGATATGTGCGCGGAACGTTGGCTACCCGCAAGGGAGTGGAGGCGCCAGTGCCGCCCATGTATCCGCGAACCGAGCGCGGTATGGCCGCCATGGGCATGGGCGCGATGAGCATGGGCGCCATGGGCAAGGACGGCGATATGAACATGGACAGCGGCATGGACATGGGTGGCAAGATGGAAATGATGTCAGGCAGCAACGACAAAGCCCATGGCCAAATGATGATGAATGGCGCCGACTCGGGAATGAACAAGATGAGCTCGGACAAAGCAACGATGAATGAGGTCCCGACGGCGGGTCGGCCGATATCCCATGGCCCTGATAATCACGGTCCCGGGGCGGCCATGGTGGCTTCCAGCCCGCAGTCGCGCCTGGATGACCCTGGTGTAGGTTTTGAAACAGCCAGCCATCGGGTGCTGACTTATTCCCAGTTGCAGAGCATTGATGGCTGGCCCGACAAGCGCCCGGCCGAACGCGAAGTGGAACTGCACCTTACCGGCAATATGGAACGTTACATGTGGTCGTTCGACGGCAAAAAGTTCTCTGAAGTCGATGGCCCGGTCAAGTTCTACCATGGCGAGCGCCTGCGATTGATCCTCGTCAACGACTCGATGATGGATCACCCCATTCACCTGCATGGCATGTGGATGGAACTGGAAACCGGTGCGGGTGAGTATCGTCCACGCAAACACACGATTTCCGTCAAACCCGGCGAGCGTGTATCCGCGCTGATTACGGCGGATGCACCGGGTGACTGGGCTTTCCATTGCCACCTGCTGTACCACATGGACGCAGGCATGTTTCGTGTCGTGTCGGTCGTTTAACGGGATAGGGGATGAGCATTATGATGAATCGCATCAAGTGGATTGTGGGCGCCTCAGCCCTCACGATTGCCTCAGGAGCCGGCGCCGCCGGTACTGGCGTTCAGGCCGAACCGGACTGGACACTGCCAATACACGACAACCAGGTGTTTGGCCAGGTTCTGTTTGACCGGCTGGAATACCAGCGTGACGGCAACAACGAAATGGCCCTGTGGGATGCCCAGGGATGGATTGGCAAAGATCGCAATCGGCTCTGGGTCGAAACGGAAGGTGAGACCGATCTATCCAGCGACAGCGGCGACATCGAAAATTTTGATGTGCAGTACAGCTATCGCTTTGATCGCTTCTGGGATTTACAGACAGGATTGGGTGCCCAGACAACGTTTGGTCCCAGCCCTAATAAGGAGCGCTATTCGGCCATCGTTGGATTGCAGGGGCTTGCCCCCTACTGGTTTGAGGTAGACACAAACTTCAGAGTGACCGACGACGGTGACGTGTCATACGATCTCGAAGCCGAGTACGACTGGCTGCTGACCCAAAGGCTCATTTTGCAGGGCCGCGGCGAAACGCTCGTTGCCTTCAGCGATGTCGAGGAATGGGGCGTCGGTAGCGGCATCAACAATGTGGGCCTGGGGCTCCGCCTGAGATATCAGTTCTCCAGGGAATTCGCACCCTACGTAGGTGTTTCTTACACCCGTTTTCTGGGCAACACAAAGGATCTGCGTGAGCGCGAGGGAGAAGACGTCGAATCCTCCAGCTTCGTGGCAGGCGTCCGGTGGTGGTTTTAACACCATAAAGCCCTATAGAAAAAGCTGGCCCCGGGGTGCGGGCCAGCTGATACCCTCCTCCCAACCCGAACTGACCTTCGGATCGCCCGTTTAACAGAAATTCAACCTTTTTAGCCTGTTGACACTTTTCCCGGTCATTAACACTAATTATTGACTTAATCATGAACAATCCGTAAATTCTCATTTGCAATTGTAAATCATTGCTATTTATATCTTCAAATACGAATGATTGCGGAGAAACACATGTTTAAACCTTCCCAACTATCACTGGCTATGGCGATCAGCCTTGCCCCGGGCATGAGCTGGGCCGCCGGCGATGACCAGCCCCAGATGCTTGAACCTATGGAAATCATTGGCGATGCGTCTGCAGCCCAAACTCTGCCGGGGTCAGGCTACGTAGTTGGCGATCAGCAGTTGAAAACCGAGGTTGAGGCCGACATCAACCAGGTATTGAAAACCGTCCCGGGCGTGTATGTACGGGAAGAGGAAGGTCTGGGCCTGCGCCCTAACATTGGCATTCGCGGTGCCACCGCCGAGCGCAGCAGCAACGTCACACTGATGGAAGATGGCGTTCTGATCGCCCCGGCGCCCTACTCCAATCCGGCCGCCTATTATTTCCCGACGTTCAAGCGCATGTCCTCGCTGGAAGTACTCAAGGGTGCCCCGCTGCTGCGCTATGGTCCGCAAACCACCGGCGGCGTGATCAACCTGATTTCCACACCCATTCCCGACGAGCAGAAGGGCTACGTCGAAGCCGTCACCAACGAGCGCGGCTCCACCGACGTTCATGCAACCTATGGCGACACGAACGGTGACTGGGGCTATCTGGTTGAAACGGTCCAGCGCTCAGCGCAAGGCTTCAAGGACATTGACCGAAGCAACCGCAACAGTGGCTTCGACATCAGTGATTATGTCGGCAAGCTACGCTGGCAGGGAGATCGCCAGAGCGTGACCGCCAAGCTGCAATACTCCGAAGAAACCTCCAACTCCAGTTACCTCGGCCTGACCGATGCGGACTTCAGCCAGGATCCCAACCGGCGCTACGGGCTGTCCAGTCCCGACCAGATGGATAACACCCACTCCGGTGTCAGCCTGACTCATCAGTTTGAGTGGAGCGACAATGTCAGCAGCACCACGACTCTCTACCGCAACGATTTCAAGCGCAACTGGTACAAGCTCAGTGGCGGCGGAAATATCATCGACGCGGCAAACGCCGGAGACGCCAATGCCCAGGGTATTCTCGACGGTACCGTTGACACCAGCGGCCTGAATTACAAGAACAACGCCAGGGAGTACGTCTCCCAGGGCGTGCAGACAAACTTCGATGTAAACATTGGCAACCACGAATTCGACTTCGGCGCCCGCGCCCACGAAGATGAAATGGATCGCTTCCAGCCGGTGGATGTGTACGACCAGGTCAATGGCTCCCTGGTGTTCCAGAACAGCGTGGCCCCAACGGGCAGCAACAACCGCTTCGAGACCGGCGAAGCCCTGAGCTTCTGGGCACTCGACAAATGGCAGGCGACGGACAAGCTCAGCATTAATCTGGCCCTGCGCTACGAGGATGTGCAGACCAGTCGCACCCAATACGCGGATCCCGGCCGCACAACCATCGACAGCACCCGCGCCAATGACAGCGCTGAACTCCTGCCCGGCGCTTCCTTTACCTACGACCTGACCCAAAGCTGGCAGGTTCTGGGCGGCGTGCACCGAGGTTTCTCCCCTCTCGGGGGTGGTGCCAGGGCAAACGAAGAACCGGAAACCAGCAAGAACTGGGAGGCTGGCGTCCGCTACTTTGGCAATGCGTTCTTCGCGGAAGTGATCGGCTTCTACAGCGACTTTTCCAACAAGGCCGAAAACTGCTCCGTGGGCTCGCCGTGCAGCAATGGCGCCACCTCTGGCAGCTTTATAACCGGCGAGGCTGAAATTGCCGGTGCGGAATTCCAGCTCCAGACCGGCACCCGGGCGGGCGATTTCTACCTTCCGGTCAGCCTTACCTACACCTTTACCCAGGCGGAGATCAGCAAGGACAATGCCGCCTCTGGCCTGAGAAAAGGTGAGCAGCTCAAGGACGTACCTGAAAACCAGATGAGCTTCCGCACAGGCATGGAGCACCCGAGTGGCTGGGACAACTACCTTGTGGCCACCTACGTCGATGAGATGTGCGTCAGCGCGGGATGCAACAACACCGCGACGAAACTGGACGAGACCGAGTCCCTGGTCCTGGTCGATTTCATCAGCCGCTACGCACTGACCGCCAGTGCCGATGTCTTCCTGAAAGTGGACAATCTGTTCGATGAGCAGCAAATTGTTTCACGCTTGCCTGATGGTGCCATGGCAAACCTGCCTCGCACTGCCTCACTGGGGGTAAGTGTCAATTTCTGATGAGTGAACGGAGGTTGCTGAAAATCCGGCTTCCACTCCTCGGGAGCCGGATTTTTGGGGCACTCCGATAATCCCTTTTTCACACTCAGGCGCCACTTCGCCTGAGAACTTCGCGCCATTGATGATCTGGACCGCAGCGTCGCCAACCTCGGAAGAGCCAACCTGGACAACGCTAATAACCGGCTTTTCAGATCCTGATTCCTTCGTTACTGTTACAATCCATAGCGGACGAGCGAAACTTTCCCACCACGAAAAACGGCGCTTACAAATGAAAATTCTGATTGTTGAAGACAATGCTGTACTTGCCAAAAAAATATCGGACTGGCTTGCGCAGGCGCACTACACAGTAGATATCGCCAAAACCGGCAAAGAAGCGGACTCGTTGATTGAAACAAGCTCCTACCAGGCCGTTATTCTCGATATCGGACTGCCCGATGAAAATGGACTTTCTTTAATGCAAAGATGGAGAAAAAACGGGAAAAAAGAGGCCATCCTTATTCTGACCGCACGCTCCAACTGGACTGAGAGAGTAGAAGGGTTGAATGCGGGAGCTGATGATTACCTTCCCAAACCGTTTGAGTTTGATGAACTGAAAGCCCGGCTCAGTGCGATTATCCGAAGAAAGGACGGCAGAACGACAGACCAGATCAGTGTTGACGGATTCAGTCTCAACGCCACCTACCGAACGTTTACCACGCCCGACCAGAAAGAGTTCAGACTGACAGCTACGGAATTCCGCCTTTTACAGTGTTTCCTCCGTTCACCGGACCGAGTGTTTTCCCAGGACGAACTGGTTGAATCCCTCTACAACATAGAAAGATGCCCCACCAGAAATGTCGTTCAGGTTTACATAACCCGGCTTAGAAAAATAATAGGGGTCAATAAAATAAAAACATTGCGTGGCCAGGGCTACTACTTCGAAAAAGATCCTAACCGCTGAACGCCCGAGTGAACCAACCAGGTTAAAATATGTCTGCTCCGAAAAGTATCCGCAGAACAGCCATTCAGTATGGTGCTGTTTTCAGCCTCGTATATTTTACTCTGATATTCTTTTCACACACCTACGTGATAAAGCAACTATCGGACGAGTCCAGGAAGCAACACCTGAACAAAGAGCTGGGAAACTTTCAGGCAATCATTGAGGCTGAATCCCCCACAACCGACGACCTCAGCAACATGATCAATCAGTTTGAAATGCTTCTGGGGCATGCCATCGTCATCGAAACGGCTAGCGGAAGCGTCCTGGCGAGCCCGAACTTTGACCAGAGCCAACTGCAGGGCGCTGCAGAGAAGCCCGAGGGTTTCATCCACATAGCGCAGGGTGCGAACACGCTTTTCGGGCTCAAACGCATTTTCTCCGCCAGTGAAAAACTGGCCTCAATCAGCGTTCTTGAAACCGAGGGGGCGCTCTCTGAACGACCGCTGAAGGCTCACCTGACATTGCTCGGCGCCTCGGCCGTTCTTCTCGCGATACTGCTGGCCCTGATTGGAACCACTACACATCTGACGTTAAAGCCCATCAGTAAGATAAAAGAGGACCTGAGACGGCTCCAATCCGGGAAACAAAGTCGCCTGAACCCTCACGTACCGGAAGAGTTTCGTCCGCTGATCCGCCAGCTCAATGATTTGCTTGAGCTGTCAAACCGTCGTCTGGACCGCCACCGCCGCCTGAATTCTGATCTCTCTCACCTGGTCAAAACCTCTATCTCTGCCAATCTTGCCATTTTGTCGGACATCGACACCTTGCCTCCGTCCCGGGAGGATATTGTGTTTATGACCTCTAACTTGCGGGAGCTTGACAAATCCCTGAACTACAGGATGAGCAAGGCAGACATATCAGGCAGACAGATGGGACGAACGTGCATGCCGGTTGAAATCACGGCAAGTGTCATCACCGTCATGGAAAAAATATTCCCTGATACGGTTTTCCGCCTCCACACCACCTTACCCGAAAACTTCAATTGGCCTATGGAGCGGCAGGATCTTTCAGAGCTGCTTGGCAATTTACTCGAAAATGGTGGGAAGTGGTGCCAGACAACCGTCGACGTTACAATCGTCCGCACGTCATCAGGACTCTCCATAGAAGTAACGGACGATGGCCCCGGAATTTCTCCCGAGGCGGCAGCCACTGTCATGGACAGGGGCACCAGGCTGGATGAAACGGTCGCCGGATTTGGACTCGGATTGTCCATCGTGTCCGAGATTGTCGAAGACAACCTCGGACACCTGGAAATCGGATCCTCGAAAAACGGAGGAGCCAGGATTATGATTTTACTGCCGTTTCCGGACTAGCGAGACCACTCATCATGACACATCCGGCCTTCAGGCTCTCGGCTCTGCTCCGGAGGTTGCCCGTGAACGAGCTCACCGGACAACATGAACTCATCCACTTACAGACTCCCTGCGGCCTTCCCTATGTTCTACCGCTGAATATCACCCACCTTGGCTCTCGAAAAGCGACCGAACAGAACCGGCAAAACAAACAGCGTCAGGAAAGTTGCGGTGATAAGGCCGCCAACAATCACGCTGGCCAGTGGCTTCTGGATTTCAGCACCCACGCCCGTCGACAACAGCATCGGTATCAAACCGAGCGCCGAGGTTATTGCTGTCATCAAGACAGGACGCAAACGGGAGACGGCACCTTCAAACACCGCGGTATCCACGTTCAATCCATCCTGTATTCGCTGATTGATGCTTTCGACCATAACGACCCCGTTGAGCACCGCCACACCAAACAAAGTGATAAATCCAACGGAACTGGGCACTGAGAGATACTGGCCGGAGATCCAGAGTGAAAAGACGCCACCAATGACAGCAAGCGGCACGTTGACCAGAATTAACAGTGCCTGACCGACCGAACTGAAAGCAAAGTACAGCAGCAGTGCAATCAGGCCCAGAGATACAGGTACCACAATGGTCAATCGTTTCTGAGCTCGCTGCTGGTTTTCGAACTGACCACCAATATCCACCGAATAGCCGGGGGGAAGGTTCACTTCTGACGCGATGGTATCCTGAATATCGGCAACCACACTGCCCATGTCACGACCCTGCACATTGGACTGAATGACCACACGGCGCTGAACGTCGTCGCGGCGCACCTGGGGCGGGCCGGACTCAATAGACACATCGGCCACATCACCGAGTCTCACCCAGGCTCCGGAAGGCGCCTGCAACCTGAGATCAGCAATGGCATCCCGGTCTTCCCGGAAACGTTTGGCCAGGCGCACATAGATATCGTACCGCTCATTTCCGTTGATGATCTGGCCCGCGGCGGCACCACCCAGTCCGTCCCGGACGACACTCATCACATCAGACACGGCGAGTCCGTACCGGGAAAGTGCCTGACGGTCTGGCTGAACCACCAACTGCGCTTCACCGGCAATCTGCTCCATGGCCACGTCCCGGGTCCCCTGAACAGTTCGGACCGCCGCTTCGATCTGTTGGCCTTTCTCGGCCAGCACCTTGAGATCCGGGCCAAAGAGTTTGATGGCCAACTGCGCGCGGACACCAGACAACAATTCGTCAACCCGAGTTGCAATAGGCTGAGAAAAGTTAAACAGTAGCCCCGGGTGCTGTTCGAGCTTCGCCTCAAACAGGGCCTGCAATGCATAGCGATTACTGGCGCTGGTCCACTCGGCTGTTGGCTTAAGGCCGATATAGATCTCGATGTTGTTCACGGGCTCCGGATCGCCGCCTATTTCCGCCCGCCCCGCCCGGGACAGAGCGTAAGTCACCTCTGGAAACTCCATCAGCATGGCCTCCAGTTTTGGCGCCACTTCAAGCGCCGTATCGAGGCTTGATGAGGGAGCCAGAGTCACCCGGAGGTTGATCGTTCCCTCTTCCAGTTCAGGCACGAACTCAGTACCGAGTCGTGGCACAATCAGCGCCGCCAGCACAACAAGAACAGCCGACGCGCCAACAACCACGCGGCTATGCTTCAGTGACCAGGCAAGCCCCATGCGATAGAGCTTTTCCAGGGGTTTTAGAATGAAGCTTTCCCGCTCCCGGATACCCTTACGGAACATGTATGACGCCAGCGCGGGTACAACCACCAGAGCGACGATCACAGCGGACACAATGGCCAGCATGATGCTGATCGCCATTGGCTGGAAAAGCTTGGCTTCCACACCTTCAAAGCTGAACAGAGGCATGAAAACGACCAGGATAATCGCCGTCGCGAAAAAGATCGGCCGCGCCACTTCCCGGCCCGCTTCCTGCAGTCGAAGTGCAATGCCACGATCATCGTGCGATGCATCCAGCGGATCGGGGTCGCCTTCAGCCAACTCATTCCGGTGGGCGTCATGCTCAGCATCGGGATGGGTCAGATGCTTGAACATGTTCTCAACCATGACAACAGAGCCATCCACCAGCATGCCAATTGCCACAGCAATACCGCCCAGAGACATCAGGTTGGCCGAGAGACCGAACCAGGCCATGATCATCAGTGCAATACCGATGGAAATCGGTATTGAAAGCAGCACCAGCGTTGTTGCCCGCAGATTCATCAGGAACAGGGCAAGCACAATCGCAATAAACACAAAAGCCAACAAAAGCGCATTGGTCACCGTCTCTACGGCCTTGGTCACCAGATCCGCCTGGTTGTAATAGGGCTCAAAACGAACCCCACTCGGAAGCGCCTGATTTATGCGATCAATGCGGGCCTCGATGCCGTCGATGGTGGCTTTTGTGTTGGCCCCCATTCGTTTGAGTACAATGCCAGAAACCACTTCACCCAGTTGTTCAACCTGACCGGCTTCATCCTTCCGGGTCATGGTTACCGCACCCTGGCGAATTTCAGTGCCCAGCGCTACCTCGGCGACATCGTTCACTGTCACTGTAATGCCATCACTGGTTTTAACGGGCACCTGACGGATCTGCTCGAGCCCCTGCTCGCCATTACCCAGCCAGCCCATACCGCGAATAACCAACTGCTCCTGCCCGCGGCCCATATACCAGCCCCCAACATTGGAGTTGTTGTTCTCCAGGGCTTCCATGACATCGTTCTGTGATAAGTCATAGGACAGCATTCGCGCCGGGTTCAGGTTAACCTGGTACTGGCGGACCTCTCCGCCAAACGACAGGATTTCCGTAACCCCTTCAGCCGGTATCAGCAACAGTTTGACCAGCCAGTCGTGCAAGCTGCGCAATTCCATTGCGTCGTACCCCGAATCCGGGTCCGCTATCAGCAAGTACTGGTAGACCTGGCCAAGACCGGACGTATTCGGCCCCATTTCAGGCACCCCGACCCCGTCCGGAATCAGCTCCCGCGCGGCCTGCAACCGCTCGAAAACCAGTTGGCGCGCGAAATAGATATCCGTGCCCTCTTTAAAGACCACGGTGACACCAGACAACCCGGTTTTGGAGATGGACCGAACCTCCTCAACATCCGGCAACGCATACATCACCGCTTCAATGGGATAGGTGATCAGCTGCTCGACTTCCTCAGCCGCAAGTCCGGGCGCCTCTGTATTAACAGCGACCTGGACGTTTGTAACGTCGGGGAAAGCATCAAGATTCAGTTTTGGTATCTGAAACGCGGCCGTGGCGATAAGCACTGCAAGCGCAATAAGAACCAACAGGCGGTTCTGAACCGCCCAGTCGACAACTCGGTTGAACATAATGGCTCCCGGAATCAGTGGTTGTGCGGATCAAAGCCGCCTTTGGCAATCTCAGAGGCCACAAAAAATGCGCCCCGCAAAACGACTCGTTGGCCCGCAGCCAGGCCGGAAACCTCACGGAGCCCACCAATTGAGCGACCCAGCTCCACTTCCACGGGTTCATACTCGCCTTCGGCCTCTTCCACATAGACCGTCCAGTCACCGTCCGCGCCACGCATCAATGCAGTCTCCGGCACGGCAAGCACCGGCTCGCTGGTCTTAAAACGAAAATACACATCTGCGAACATTCCTGGATGAAAACGATCTTCAGGATTGTCCAGCTCCAGCCTGACAATCCGGGTGCGGGTCACAGGATCAATGGTGTGGGCTTCCTGGGACACCGTTGCCACGCCCACACGACCCGCTGCCCTGACTTCGGCTTCCGCGCCCTTCTCTAGAACAATGTCGGAGCTTGCTGGCAGATGGGCTTCTACCCAAAGCTCACTCTCATCAGCAAGAGTCACCAGCGGCTGGCCAGCCTCAACTCTTTGTCCTTGCTCAAACTCATCGGTCAGTACTGCACCATCCACGCGAGCCCTGAGCATGTATTCACCGAGACTATCCACCCCGCTGGCCTTCAACGCACCAATGTCATCATCGTTCAGCCCGTAAGCAAGCAGAGTCGCCCTTGCTGCTTCAATGTTGGCTTTCGCTGTATTGAACCGCTGATCGCCAACCACGGAACGACCCAGCCCGCTGATTCGCTTCCATTCAGGAAAAGCTTTCCTGTAATCCGCCTGCGCCTGTGCCACCGTCTCACTGAACAGGGTTACCAGCGGCTGGCCCTTGGTTACGTGCTCACCCAGTTCCACGTGACGCCGCAGCACCACTGAGGCAACCCGGGGGGACACGTGATAGCTGGTATAGCCGTTGGTCAGCAGCTCACCGGGAGCGTAGATTTCATAGTCAACGTGCTTGCTTTCGAGGGTTGCTACTTCAATGCCGGCGAGCTCTTTCTGTTTGGCATTGATGCTTGCGGTGGCCGCTTCTTCATGGCCACCGTTCTCGTCTTCGTGGCCGTGCCCCCCTTCCTCTTCATGATCACCTTCCTCCTCATGCTCACCTTCCTCCTCATGCTCACCTTCTTCACCATGATCTTCCTTATACTCGCCCTCCTCACCGGTGACTTCCTGATGATCGTCGCCACTGGCAGCATGATCATGACCGGCTTCCTGATGAGCATCTTCCTCTGCCTGTACAAAAGAAAGTGGGGCTGTAAGCAACGTCAATGCGAATACAGAAATCAGAGTTTTTTTCATAATGAATATCCAGTTTCCAGACTAGTATTGGAAGAGGGTGATCAGTTCGCCAGACTGACTCAAGAGCTCAATCAGACCCAGTTGCGCCAGCTTTTCCAGTTCAATACCGGTTTTCAGGCTCTCCGCGCGCTGGCCCAGCGCCTGGAGATACTCGGAGGTGGAGAGGTCGCCGACCTGCCACTGCTTCTCAAGCAAATCAGCACTTCGCTGTACACGCCCCTGGGAGAGTTCTGTCCATCGACGAAGTTGGGTGTCGTATCGCTTCCAGGCAGCTCGGGCGCCCGCCAGATCATACTGCTGCTTCCGATAAAGTGCCTGAAACCGAGCTTCGGCCTCTAATGATCGTCGGTTGGCAGCCTGGATTTCGGCACGGTAGTTATTACGGACATTCAGAGGGATCGAGAACGTCAGGCCAACCAGGTTCTCACCGCCATCACGCCCTCCGCTCAGCCCGACCGTGGGAGATGCCGCCGCTCTGCGACTGACCACCTCGGCTTCGCTCCGCAACACCTGCCACCTCGCGCGGGCGGCAACAATTGACGGATGATCCAGCAAATTGTTGTTATCGACCCTGGAAGCAAGAGCCGGCCAAATGTGCCCGGGGATCCCCCCATCCTGAGGCCGCCAATCCGGCAGAAGCTCTCTGGCCCGGGCTTGCGCCTGATCAACCGCAGCCTTTGCCTGGGCAAGTTCACTCAGCTGTTGAGAAAGGCTTAAAAAAAGCAGCTCTGCGTCGGTACGCCCCAGGTCGCCTGCCTGCTGGCGTTGCTCAACCTGATCCAGCAAGGCATCCAGACGGTGTTGCTGAGATTCCGCGATTTCCTCGGCACGCGTCGCCGCGCGCCACTCGACAAGCGCAAACAGCGACTCGGACGTTTGTGCCAAAACCGCCTCGTTCAAATCGGCTTCAGCGGAAAGCCTGATCAGTTTTGCCTTGTCCTTTAGCGCACCCTGCTGATCAGACCAATCGATCGTTTGTGACAGCCCTGCCTCAAAGTTGTTTTCACTGCCCGTTCTGTCTGCTCCAACAGACAGCTCCGGGTTATACAGCGGTTGTTCGCTTGCCTCAGCATCCTGATTCCGGGCTGCCGCCTGCTCTGTCGCCGCCATAACATCCGGATGTTTGCTTATCTGGCCAGTGAGCCAATTTGTCCAATTCACAGTCTCCGCTTGACCGAACAGAGGAATGGACAATAGTACTGAACACAGCAACGCTCTGGGCGAGTGCTTGCTTGCCTTCATCGACTTTCTCCCGAAGGGGTAAATAGCCACAATTCATGGGCGCGAGGCGTCCATGACAAGGTAGGAACAGGCCAGGATAGTAAGTGAAAAGGTTGAAATGAACTTGAATTCGAAGCGTCATCCACAAAAGAAACCGCCCTCCAACTCCACCAGCATTCCCGGACTGTCCTTTTGACGGACAAAATGAGTACCAAAGACTTATGTTTCTGTAGCGCTCAGATCAATAGCCTGTCATTCGATGCCCCTTACTTTCCGTCACTTCTTCAAGGTGATCTATGTCTCGAGCAACGAATAACGCAGGCGCACCGCGCCACGGATTCAAACTCAAACTGGCTTTCCTGGTTCTGTTATGGCCCCTCACGGTCAAATCAGAGCTCGCAGTCGATGAAATTTACTCCCCCCGGGTAACTGCGGGGGATCTCGAAATCGGAGTGGTTGGGGCGTTTCTGGACAGTGAGGGGAGCGAAATTGACAACCTTCGTGCCGATCAGTGGGAGGTGGGTTACGGGCTATCTGAACGCCTGAGCGCCGAACTTAACTTCAACGCAATCAAGAGACCGGGGCGAGCGTATTCACTTGAGGAATACGAAATCGAACTGATTGGAAACTTTTTTCAAGACACTGAGAGCGCTGCGGGCTTGTTCATTGAACTGTCAAAAGAACATGGCCAAAAAGCCGGTGGAGTGACCCTTGGGTCACTTTACGAGAGACAGCTATACGCGCATTACAGCATCCTGACGAACCTTCTGGTTAGCCGCTCATTTGGCGAAGACGACGAGCAGCTTGAGCCCACTGGCTCATTACAGTTCGCCTACACGAAGTCTGACACGTTTCAGCCAGGGCTGGAGTATTACGGGGCCGAAAACAACCATTTGATGGGACCTGCCATCCTGGCTGAGTTCAGAATGGGTTCCAGTATTCTGGAACTCCAGGCGGGCGTTGCATTTGGCCTCACTACGGACTCAGACGATATGATCTATCGCTGGGAACTGGAGATAGAACTGTGATGGCGGCCCGCAACCAAAAGCCGCAGAACCGCCATCCAGTTTCCAGAGCACTAGCTTGAAGCAGGCTCCAGTGCACTCTCACCGGTTTCGCCGTCCTCGATACGAACAGCCCGAACCAGGCGGGATACAAGTACCTTGCCGTCACCCGGGTGCCCATCCTGGGTTCTGCCCGTTCTGACAATGAGTTCCACAACTTCACCAGCGACATCATCGGTCGCTACGTCTACTTCCAGCTTGACCATCTTCACTTTCTCCAGAGGCGACTCATCGCCGACCAGATGACCAAATTCGCTGAGAGGCACGACAGCAATGCTTGTCACGCCCTTGACTCTGGCCAGAGCATCAACCACATGCTCTGCCATAACCTCTCTGACATAAGCCTTTATTTCATACATAAGCCTTCTCCTGCCTATCAGACTTCAACGTCACGACGTTCGGATGCAAACCACTGATACACGCTGGGCAACACTACCAACGTCAGCAACGTTGACGTGATCAGACCGCCAACCACAACCGTTGCCAGTGGCCGTTGGACATTAGAGCCAATGCCATCGGCCAGCAGCAGGGGAATCAGCCCCAGAATAGCCACAGAGGCGGTCATCAGAACCGGCCGCAAACGGCGTTGAGCACCCAACTTGACTGCTTCAATGACTTCGTAGCCTTCGTCCCGCAACTGATTGATGTAGCTCACCATCACCACACCGTTCAGTACGGCTACGCCGAACACCGCGATGAATCCCACGGCAGCGGGCACAGAGAGGTAAAGCCCCGTCACAAACAGCGCGACAATGCCACCAGTAACCGCAAAGGGCACATTCATGAAGATCAGCGCCGCATAGCGAAGACTACTGAATGCCGAAAAGAGAAGCAGGAAAATAAGCGCCAGGGTAATGGGCACAACGATCGCCAGCCGCGCCATGGCCCTTTCCTGGTTCTCAAACTGACCGCCGAACTCCACGAAATACCCCGGCGGCATGTCCACTTGCTCCTCGATCCGCTTGCGCAAATCCTGAACAACACCGCCCATATCGCGACCACGTACGTTCATCTGCACGTACTGTCGCCGACTGGCATTGGAGCGCGAAATTTTCTTGGGGCCAGCGTACATTTCAACATCGGCCACCCGTGAAAGCGGGATGAGCTCGCCACTATTACCCCGGAGGGGAAGCTTTCTGATTTCATCGATGGACCCGCGATAGGACTCTTGCAGCCGGGCGAAGATCTCAAATCGCCGGACACCGTCGAAGACCAGCCCCGCGCCTTTACCGCCAATCCCGGTTTCGACCGTACTCATCAGGTTATCAATGCTGATGCCAAACTGCGCCAGCACTTCACGGTCGGGGCGAATAACGATCTGTTTTTTACCTGCGCTCTGCTGAGCGCGCACATCCGTTGCCCCCGGCACATCATTCGCCAGGGCCGCCACTTCCTTGCCGATCCGGCCCAACTCGTCGAGGTCGTCGCCGAAAATGCTGGCAACCAGTTGCGCCTGAACGCCTGAGAGGAGTTCGTCGGTTCTGAGCTGAATCGGTTGTGACAGATTGTTGGCAAGCCCGGGAACCCGCTCATCCAAAGACTCCGCAATCCGGCTCTGAAGGTCCTCATAGCTCACATCTTCTCGCCACTGATCCAGAGGCTTCAGATTGACGAGCGTCGCGACAACGTTCACGGGTTCAGGATCACCGCCCACCTCGGCACGACCGATCCTGGCATAGGTGCCGGTGACCTCTGGAAATTCATCGACAACGGACTGAATCCGTTTGCCATACTTGATGGCGGATTCAAGACTGGCTCCAGGAGGCAGTGTCGAGCGAATCTGGAACGTGCCTTCCCTGAGCGTGGGCACGAACTCGCTCCCGAGATAGGGAAACAGCAGGAGACTGCCGGCAAAGGCAATGACGGCCACGCCCATCACAATTTTAGGGGCTTTGACGACAGTATTCACCACCGGCTTGTATAGCCGGTTCAGGAACAGAACCAGCTTCGGCTCTTTGTGTTGTCCACCCATCTTGAATGACAGCGAGGCCAGAACCGGCACCAACGTCAACGCGAGTAACAGCGCACCGATCAACGCAAAACTGATGGTGTAGGCCATGGGCGAAAACAGCTTGCCCTCAACGCCCTGCAGCGTAAACAGCGGCAGAAAAACGATAATAATGATGCCAATGGCAAACACAATCGGACGAGCCACTTCCCGGGCAGATTCACCTACAAGCCTCAGAACACTGACCTTTTCCTCTGATCGTTCTTCCAGATGTCGGAAGATGTTCTCTATCATCACAACGGCGCCGTCCACCATCATACCGATGCCGATAGCCAGCCCCCCCAGACTCATCAGATTGGCGGACAGGCCCGAAATCCGCATCGCAATGAATGCGAAAAGCACAGACAACGGCAAGGTCGCCACCACGATCAGTGTGGAACGTATATTTCCGAGGAACAGATAGAGGAACACCAGCACCAGAACCGAGCCCTCAAGTAATGCTTTCTCGACAGTGCCTATGGCCTTGCCCACCAACTCCGCCTGGGAGTAATAAGCCTCTATTTTCAGCCCTTCGGGAAGTGACTTGTTCAGATCATCGATTTTTGCGTTGACGTCCTCGAGTACCTGACTGGTGTTGGTTCCGATCAGCTTCATCACGTAGCCGCCCACGGACTCCTCGCCCGAGGACACCTCCGCGCCGCGGCGAATTGCCGGTCCAAGGCTAACCTCTGCCACATCCCTGACATAAATAGGAGACTCTCCCTCACTCTTGGACACAATGATGTTCTGGATGTCCTCGATGCCCTCGGTACCTGAATTAACCCAACCGTAGCCGCGAACTATATACTCTTCACCTCCTCGCGTAATGAAAGAGGCGCCGACGTTCCGATTATTCTGGGTGAGGGCGCCGCGAACGTCAGACACTGTCAGGTTCCTTGCCTGAAGCTTCTGCGCATCGATATTGACCTGATACTGTTTTACCTCGCCGCCGATGGACAGCACACCGGTTACACCCGGAACGGTTCTGAGCTGGGGCTTGACAATCCAGTCCTGGATCGTGCGGATTTCCTGCAGGCTGTATTGATCCTTATCCTCAGCTTCCAGGGAATACATCAGGATGCGCCCAAGACCGCTCGCTATGGGCCCGAGTTCCGGCTGCCCCATCCCTTCGGGAATCTGGCGCTTGGCCTCGGAAAGCCGTTCGTTTACCAGCCGCCTGGCGAAGTAGATATCGGTGCCATCTTCGAAATAGATGGTCACCCGCGACAACCCGAAAATCGACGTGCTCTGCACTTTTTCCAGCTTGGGAATTCCATACATGCTGATCTCAACGGGATAGGAAATCAGCGTTTCGATATCAACCGGCGACAGACCAGGGCTGGTGGTAAACACCTGAACCATGGTCGGCGTCGCGTCGGGAAACGCGTCCACCGGCAGTTTTTGAAATGAAAATACGCCGGCAACGATCACGGCGATAGCAAAAACAAGCGTCATCAGACGATTGTTCAGCGCATAATTCACAATTGCGTTGATCATGCTCCCCCCGGGGTTTAGTGTCCGTGAGCGGCGCTGCGGCCACTGGCGGTAATGGCCGACATCAGATCAAAAGCGCCTACTGAAACCACTTCCGTGTTTGCGCTAATGCCGGACTTGATCTCGATCCAGTCGTTTGCCTCCTTGCCAAGCGTGACGGGAACCGCCTTGTAAGCCCCTTTCTCATCGCCCGGAACAAACACAACGGAGTCATCGCCAATGGTTTGAACCGCATCATCCGGAACCAGCGGCAGTGAGGCCTCCGATTCCGTCATGATTCTGGCCGTGGCATAGGTATTCGGGCGAAGGTCGCCTCTGGGAGACTCCAGCACAACGCGAACCGGGATGGTGCGGGTCTTTTCATCGAGCATGCTCGACACCCAGGATACCTGCCCACTGTGAAACCGGTCAGAACTTGAATCCCTGGAGGAAATCTGAACCTCGTCTCCCGTTGAAATCTGGTCAATATCGGATTCGGACACCTGAAGAATGGCCCACAACACCGAGGCATCCGCCACGATGAAAGGCGTATCCGACGGACTCAGCGTTTGCCCCAGACGAACATGCATCTGCTCGACACGCCCCTCAATGGGTGAGCGGAGCGCGTATTGCGCCAGCCCCCCACTGTCACCTGACGACTCGCTGCCGTAAACCGCCAGTTGTTCCCGCACGGAATCGTACTCCGCTTTTGTTTCAAGAAAGGCAGCCTTGGCATCCAGGAACTCTTCCTCACTGGAAATACCCTGTCCCTGCAACTCCCTTTCACGATTGTAGTCAGACTCGGCCGCTTCTTTGCGGGCCTCCAGCGAGATTAACCGGGAGCGAATCCGGGCCAGCTCCACACTGTTCAGGGTTGCCAGTAACTGCCCCTTATTGACACGATCCCCCAGATCAACCGCCAACCCTGTCAGTTTTCCCTCCAGCAGCGGACCAACCTCGGCCACGCGGTCCGGCACATACTGAATCTCGGCAGGTGCCGTAACAATTGCGCCAGCGCGCCCCTTGGCAGCCGCCACCGTCTGAATCGACAGTAACTCTGTCTGCTCCGGCGTCAGATGGATCTGGCGGGACTGATTTTCCTCTTCAGCATGCTCGGCTTCTTCATTTCCGTGCTGTTCATCCTCGGCTTCTCCGGCAGCGTATGCCTGCTGCAAGCTCAGAGCGCCGACAACGATTAAAACTATCTTCAGATTGCGAATCATTCATTCACCCTCAATATTTGGAGAACGGTTAAATTTGAGTTTTATACCCTCAGAAACCGGCTGACATCGACAGAGCACCTCCCGTGCTTATCTCCAGCGCCCGGACGGCACCGATATAATCATTCTGCGCCTGAACGTATTCCTGCCTTACCGACAGGAGATTGTCCTGTGCCGCCAGAACATCCGAGGCACCGACCTTGCCCGCCCGAAGTGCTTTCTGCATCAACTGTAATGTTTCCTCTGAACGCTCCAGGATCGACTCGTTCATCTGGCGCAGCCGAACGGCGGTGGATTCGTACCGGGCCACAGCTGACACAACCTGACGCTCTGTAGCCAGGCGCAAGGCCTCTGCCTCAAGCTCGGAGGTTTTCAGCCGCGCAGCAGCTTGTCTCTGCTCACCGGAATAATCATGAAAAACGGTCAAAGGCATCGACACCCCTGCACCGAAAAGGTTGGAGCCTTCCTCACGATCATAAAATCCGAAGACTTTCAGATTTGGAATCGTCAGGCTTTTCGCAACTTCAAGGCCAGATTCATCCGCTGCAATTCTGGCGGCCGCCGCTTTCAGGTCCGCTCTCTGACTCTGTGCCATCTCGACAAGCTGGCTGGTCGGAGGCAGGTCTTCGAGCGTCACATCAAGCTCGCCGGTCACCCCAACGGCATCGGAGGGGGACACCCCGAGCACTTCGGTAAGGTCAATTTTTGATTGCTCGAGCTTTTGTTCCGCCGAGGCTTTTTGATTCCGGGCCCTGGCAAGCCCAATGACTGCGGTATTGAGATCAATCCGGGTTTGTTTACCCTGTTTTACGGACATTTCAACCAGGTCTTTGGTGCGTTGCATAAGTTCAACGGCACGGGTTGCGGTTTCCAACTCTTTCTGAGCCAGCAGTATCCGGAAATAGGCGGCCCGCACCCGCGCCTTGGTGGCTACCTTCAGGTATTCAAGCTCCTGTTGCCGGGACGTGAGATTACTCCGGGCACGCGACTGCCCAAGGTCGCCGCGATTACCCATCCAGATCTCCTGAGTAACCCTCACCCCATATTCCAGGGACTCGTCGGCCTGATCCGGGGCCTGACGGGCCCCCAACTCAAACTCTGGATTGCTCGGCGCCCAGCGGCTGGCATGATCAAGCTGTCCCTGCTGTATCGAGACCGCGGCCCGCCTCAAAGCCAATACCGGGCTGTTCTCGAAAGCCATCACCATGGCCTGGTTCAGGGAAACAGCCTGGCTGGCTTTGGCCTGCTGATATTCTTTCAGCGACACACTCTCTTTTGCCTGGGCCGACACCATAGGAGAGACGGCCAAGGCTCCCGGAACTATCATCGCGCACAACAACAATCGTTTGTTCATTCAGTATCATCCTGGCTGTTTGACTGAGGTCAGTGAGTCAGCATTTTTGCGTGGGAATCTGGAACGACCTTACAGACAAACCTTTAATACAGTTTGAAATTCAGGCACCGGATAAGAAATGAGCTTTGGCGGCAGGGGGGGGGGCAGAGGTAAGGGCGAGGATGTCGAGTCACCGGGCGTCAAGGCAGGCGCACGATGGTGGGTTCTTGCATGATAAATAAAAACCGGCCCGTCATTTGGGCCGGCTTTTTATTCTGGATCTGAATTGCTTGTGATCACTTGGCCGATCAGAAACTCCTGCTCCAACCCAGCCAGAACTTCGGATCATCCGAGTTGACAGAGCCAAGCGCGTCGGTTGACTCAATGTCCGCGTACTCCACGTTAACACTGAAAGAACCGAAGTTTCCCGCATCCTTTGTAACGTTGGCGGCGACGTGTGAATAACTTGCCTCGCCGACAGAAGCCTTGCCGTCATCAGCGAAGTCGTAATAGCCAAGCGTCACACCGGCACTGTAGCTGTCCTCCAGAGGCACCCCAACAGAGGCGTAGTAATAGGCATCCCCCTGCACGAACACCCCATCACCACTGGTGTCGCTGTTGATCGTGTAGGCCAGGCCGATGGCCGCAATGCCATAACTGATCTCGCCGTACAGTTCGCCGAAGTCGATGGAGTCCGGCGCGTCAGGATACGCATAATAAATGTACCCAACGTCATAACCCAGTTCTTCCACAGAGCCGGAGAATCCGGCATAAAGATCAAGCTCATAGCTGGTGCCGTCACCAAAATCGACATTGGAACCCCAGCCACCGGCGTAGAAGCCCGACGCATGCTCATAATCCAACCCTCCCTGGACAGCCGCAGCCCCGTCTGTCTGGGTGACGCCCCGGAACAGATAGTTGCTGCTGGCGCTCACATTTGAGCTGACGTCAGCGCTAACAATGGCGGGCGCAGCCTGAAGTGCTGCAAGCAAAGTGATACTGATAAATCCGGATTTGGTGAAAAACTGCTTCTTCATAATGGATACCTTCGGTTGGGTTTCATTGCTCCAAATATGATCAGCAAAAGTCTTGCCACATCTTATTTATTCTTTTTTATCATAATTATAGAGACAAATCGGCACATTCTGAGCTTGCCCCCGAAAAACGACCGCAACACCTAGCGCCCCAGAACCTGTCACCGGCCCGGACCAGCGCCCTGTTTTGATGCATTCTCTGTAACCATTCTGTAATCTTTGCCAAATAGACTTTAATCGCGCTTCAACACACACAAGCAAACCGAAAAAGGTGAGACAGATCATGAGCAAGAAATATTTGGGCTTGGCTTTGGCGATTTCTGCCGCTTCTGCTGCACAGGCCGGAAACGTTACGACCAGCGGCGAAGACCTTGTGATCGATACCGACAGCGGTATCAAAGTGAAAGTGTCGGATAACTCTGCGTCTTTTCAGCTCGGCGGGCGCATTCAGTGGGATTACGACGCCACGCAGTCTGACGACAACGGTGTTGACACTACCGATTTCGACGTGCGCCGGGCACGCCTCTACGCCAAGGGCCACTTTGGCGACTGGGCGTACAAAACCCAGTTCAACGTGGCTGAGAGTGATGGCGCCGACGGCGGGACCGCTGAGGACCTGTACATTCGCTACCTGGGATTTGGCTCGACGGCAACCGTGACTATTGGTAAGCAGAAAGAGCCATTCGGCCTGGAACAATTAACGAGTTCAAAAGACATCTCGGCCCTTGAGCGATCCGCCATGACCGAGCGTTATACCCCCGGTCGCAGCGGCGGCATCCAGCTCAGTGGCAAAGGCGACAACTGGACCTACGGTATCGGCTACTTCGAGGCAGACGGCAATGGCAGCGACGACTTCAATAACACGGCAGTAACCGCACGGGGCACGGTTGCACCGATTCAAACGAACAATATGGTTGTTCATCTTGGTGCGGGTTATACCACGCGTGATGCCGACACTCAGGCCGATGAGGTCGATACGTTTAATCTGGAGCTCGCCGGCGCTTTCGGGCCCTTCCATGCCCAGGCCGAATATTTCGATTCCGAGGAAGGCCAGGTGGATGTTGATGGCTATTACGTACAGCTTGGCTGGATCATCACCGGCGAAAGCCGTCCTTACAAAGCCGGAGCATTCAAGCGGGTAAAACCGGCATCACCCAAAGGGGCCTGGGAAGTTGTTGCCCGCTTTGAGGATGGTGACGGAAAATACAGTGATGTGGGGCTGGCCACGACCGACGGTGAGCAAACAACACTGGGCGTTAACTATTACGCCAACAAGAATGTTCGACTTGGAATGAGCTACATGGATGGCGAAGAAGCCAATGGCGCTAGCGGAGATGAAGTGCGTGCGAGGTTACAATATGCATTTTGACCGCATGGAGGTCGCTTGAATGAGTTTGCGGCTTGATATAGTTCTTGAGAGTTAATGAAATACTCAGGTTTTGGGCAGATATTAATGGGTAAGCGGATTAAATGGTTGATCTTACCTTTGCATGAGATGTATTAGTTCAGACCAAATCTG
>NZ_DELU01000025.1:28716-44645 GCF_002352785.1 Marinobacter sp. UBA2688 | reverse complement strand
GGGTTTGTCAGCAATCTGAAACCGGCAGCCCGAAGGCTGCCGGTTTTCGACTACTTGATAGATTAGCTGGTTAGCTGATCAGAAGTAGTAAACACCACCAACGGCCAGCGCAGCACCAGAAAGGACCACCGACCGTTGCAATGCCTCGCAATAGGGCGACACCTCAACCCCGCCCCGGCACACCTCCAACCTCCAGAAGAAACGTGACCGGCCCATCGTTTACCAAGGCCACCTTCATGTCCGCGCCGAACCGCCCCTGGCCAACCCGATCTGCGCCCATCTCCGACCCACACGAGGCCACGAACTCATGAAACAGGGCTTCGGCAGATTCCGGGCCCGCTGCTACCGAAAATCCCGGACGGGATCCGGACCGGGTATCAGCAGCAAGCGTAAACTGGGGAACAACGAGGAGGGAGCCGCCCGTATCGAGCAGGCTACGATTCATCCGTCCCTGGTCGTCGGGAAATACCCGGTAGACGAGTAGTTTTCGACACAGTTCCCGCACCGCGCAGGAGTCATCTGATTTCTCAACTCCGAGCAACAACAACAGCCCCGAACCAATCTCGGAGATGACCTCATTGTCGACGGTGACGCTGGCGTGAGTAACCCGTTGTATCAGCCCTTTCATGAAGCTCCCTGCGCAAGGACTCAAAATTCGGAACGAAGTTTATCCACGCACCAGGCTCGCCGCAACCTTCTTCATGTGACTTTACGTATCCCTACCTTCAAGCTTCGCGGCGACCTCATCGACGCCACGCATCAGGGCATCAATAATGGCGGGCTCGGACGCCGAGTGCCCTGCGTCCCGTATGATCCTCAAGTCAGCTTCCG
The DNA here is from genome assembly GCF_002352785.1 of Marinobacter sp. UBA2688. Lineage (NCBI taxonomy): Bacteria > Pseudomonadati > Pseudomonadota > Gammaproteobacteria > Pseudomonadales > Marinobacteraceae > Marinobacter > Marinobacter sp. UBA2688. The sequence continues at coordinate 43,814 of NZ_DELU01000025.1, read as the reverse complement.
GCCAGGCCTGGCTCAGAGCCAGAGCATTGTCCAGCGGACACACCATATCGTAACGGCCATGGACAATGATGCCTGGAATATCCTTGAGTAACGCCGCGTCACGTACGATCTGATTATCGTCCAGAAACGCATTATTCATGAAGTAATGGCATTCAATTCGAGCCAGGGCAATAGCCACGTGGGGATGCCCGAAATGCTCAACCACACGTGGGTTCGGATGCAGGGTTGCACAGCGCCCCTCCCAGATGGACCACGCCTTGGCGGCCTGTATCTGCTCCAGTTCGTTGCTGCTCGTCAGGCGACGGTAGTAGGCCGTGACGAGATCGCCACGCTCATCCTCAGGAATGGGTGCCAGGAAATCGCGCCAGTAGTCGGGAAATACGCGGCTCGCGCCCTCCTGGTAGAACCAGTGGATATCCCTGGGCCGGCAAAGAAAAATTCCCCTCAGCACCAGGCCAAGCACCCTGTCCGGGTGCGACTGGGCATACACCAGGCTCAGTGTAGACCCCCAACTACCGCCAAACAGTATCCATCGATCCACCCCAAGAAAGGTCCGCACCGTTTCCATATCGTCCACCAGCTTTTGCGTGGTGTTTCCTGCAAATTCGGCCAGGGGGCTCGAACGGCCAGCGCCCCGCTGATCCATCAGAATAATCCGGTAGCGCTCGGCATCAAAAAAACGGCGATGATAGTCCTCACACCCGCCGCCGGGCCCGCCATGGACAACCAGAACGGGAATACCATCCGGATTGCCGCTTTCTTCAACATACAGCTCATGGGGCGGATCAACCGCAATGCGATGCTGGGCGTTGGGCTTGATATCGGGGAACAGGGTGAGCATGGGGCGCTCCGGAAAAAGGATTTAACCGGAGTTTAGCTGAAGACAACGAAAAAGGGGCGGGCCATCCATGATGGCCCGCCCCTTGATATCACGCACTGAAGATTACTTCTTATGGGCGCGCTTACGCTCATTCTCGGTCAGAAGCTTCTTGCGCAGGCGGATCGACTTGGGCGTCACTTCCACCAATTCATCTTCATCGATGAACTCCAGAGCCTGCTCAAGGGTATGCTTGATCGGCGGCACCAGGCCGATGACCTCGTCCTTGCCGGACGCACGCATATTGTCCAGCTTCTTCCCCTTGGTGGGGTTAATCACCAGATCGTTGTCACGACTGTGAATACCACACAACTGACCTTCGTACACTTCCTGGCCGGGATCCAGGAACAACTTGCCCCGGCTCTGCAGTGTTTCCAGCGAATAAGTCAGCGCGGCACCAGTTGCCATTGACACCAGCACACCGTTCTGACGACTGGTCACATCACCGCTCTTAATAGGGCCGTAATGGCTGAAGGTTGAAGTCAAAATACCCGAACCGGAGGTCATGGTCAGGAAGGCGTTACGGAAACCGATCAGCCCGCGCGCCGGAATCGTATACTCAAGACGCATACGGCCCTTTCCGTCCGGCACCATGTTGGTCATTTCACCCTTGCGGAGCCCCATCTGATCCATAAGCGCACCCTGGTGCTGCTCTTCGATGTCGATGATGACGTTTTCGTACGGCTCCTGTTTAACACCATCGATCTCACGGATAACCACTTCCGGACGACCCACGGCGAGCTCAAAGTTCTCGCGGCGCATGTTTTCGATCAACACTGAGAGGTGCAGCTCGCCACGGCCGGATACCTTGAACTTATCTGCCGACTCACCTTCTTCAACTCGCAGAGCAACGTTGTGCAGCAGCTCTTTTTCCAAACGCTCTTTGATGTTGCGGCTGGTGACAAACTTACCTTCCTTGCCACAAAACGGTGAGTCGTTGACCTGGAACGTCATGGAAACCGTCGGCTCATCCACCGTCAACGGCGGCAAGGCTTCAACATTGGCCTGGTCACACAAGGTGTCAGAGATGTACAGCTCATCCATGCCGCTGACGCAAATAATGTCGCCCGCCTGCGCTTCGTCGACTTCAACACGCTGCAGCCCGGAATGGCCCATGATCTTGAGAATACGGCCCTGGCGCTTTTTGCCGTTGGCACCAATGGCCGTAACCGGAGAGTTGGTTTTAATCTTGCCGCGCATAATGCGGCCGATGCCAATAACGCCCAGGAAGCTGTTGTAGTCCAACTGAGAAATCTGCATCTGGAACGGACCGTCCCGGTCGACGTTGGGCGCAGGTACGTGATCAACGATGGCCTGGAAAACCGCGTCCATGTTGTCGTCCAGCTTTTCGTGATCCATTCCGGCAATGCCGTTCAGGGCACTGGCGTAGACAATCGGAAAGTCCAGCTGCTCATCGCTGGCGCCGAGGTTGTCGAACAAGTCGAACACCTGATCCACTACCCAGTCCGGGCGAGCTCCAGGGCGGTCAATCTTGTTCACGACGACAATCGGGTGCAGGCCCGCATCAAACGCTTTCTGGGTGACAAACCGGGTTTGTGGCATCGGGCCATCAATAGAGTCAACCACGAGCAACACGCAATCGACCATACTCATGACACGCTCGACTTCACCCCCGAAATCGGCGTGACCCGGGGTGTCCACGATATTGATGTCGTAGTCGTGCCACTTCAGCGCCGTGTTCTTGGCCAGAATGGTAATACCACGTTCTTTTTCCTGGTCATTGGAGTCCATGACACGCTCGTTTTCGAGCTCTTTGCGATCCAGAGTGCCGGACTGGCGAAGAAGCTGGTCAACCAGTGTGGTCTTGCCATGGTCAACGTGGGCGATGATGGCGATATTACGAAGTTTATCAATCACAACTATAATCCTGCAGCATGCACTGAATGACCTGAGAGGTCTTCAGTAGGCGCAAAGCCCCTTACATGCCGTCTCAAATCCGTAAAATGAATTTCATTTGTCGGGCCGGGAAGCCCGAATACCCCCTGAAGAAACTCAGCGTCTGTGCTGAATACCTGAGGCAAAAATGAAGTGGCGCGCAGTATATAGCAAACTCACTTGCGTTTATATGAAGAAAAACGCCTATCGAAGCAACAACCCATCTGCATCATTTTGGTGCATTATTTCAGCTATCGCACCGTTTTAACGCACCACGAAAGAGCGATAGGGCCACCCAATCAGCACATATCGCTCCAAAACAGCCCGAACGCCTTGGTATTGCGCACTTGTGGCGCATGCATCAAAAACTGGCAAGGCTATTGCTAAACCTTAAGCAGCCGAATTTGCAGGTAACTCGCAACAGCTTTTGTTAAGCTGCCCTACCTGAAAGAAAGATCGGGAGTCAGCACTGCTGAACGATCCGGCAACAATGTACACAGAAATCGCCCGCACGGCGGGATAACAGACGGAGCATGCACAATGTCCAAGACGATTGATCTGATCAAGGAACACGAAGTCAAATGGATCGACCTGAGATTCACTGACAGCCGTGGCAAAGAACAACACGTAACGCTGCCGGCCACCGAGGTGGACGAGGACTTTTTCAGCGACGGCAAGATGTTCGACGGCTCTTCAATCTCCGGCTGGAAAGGCATCAATGAATCCGACATGATTCTGATGCCGGACGACAGCACCTCCGTGCTGGACCCGTTCACCGAAGAAACCACACTGAACATTACCTGTGACATCGTAGAGCCTTCCACCATGCAGGGCTATGAGCGTGACCCACGCTCCGTTGCCCGCCGTGCGGAAGAGTACCTCAAGTCCACGGGCATCGCTGACGGTGCCCTGTTTGGTCCGGAACCTGAGTTCTTTGTTTTCGATTCTGTTAAATGGAATGTGGATATGCAGGGCGCTTCCTACCACATCCACTCTGAAGAAGCCGCCTGGGTATCCGGCGAAGACTTCGATCGCAACAACATCGGTCACCGCCCGGGTGTTAAAGGTGGTTACTTCCCGGTTCCGCCAGTGGATAGCCTGCACGACCTGCGTGGCGCCATGTGTGCCGCTATGGAATCCATGGGCCTGGAAATTGAGGTTCATCACCACGAAGTCGGCACCGCTGGCCAGTGTGAAATCGGCGTTGGCGCCAACACCCTGACCCGCAAGGCTGACGAAGTGCAGATTCTCAAGTACTGCGTACACAACGTGGCCCACGCCTACGGTAAAACCGCCACCTTCATGCCCAAGCCTGTGGTTGGTGATAACGGCTCCGGCATGCACGTACACATGTCCCTGAGCAAAGACGGCAAGAACCTGTTCGCAGGTGACAGCTATGCCGGCCTGAGCGAAGCAGCGCTTTACTATATCGGTGGTGTCGTCAAGCACGCCAAGGCCATCAACGCCTTTACCAACCCTGCAACCAATAGCTACAAGCGTCTGGTTCCGGGCTACGAAGCACCGGTTATGCTGGCCTACTCCGCCCGTAACCGTTCGGCCTCCATCCGTATTCCATACGTGAACAGCCCGAAAGCACGTCGTATCGAAGTGCGTTTCCCTGACCCGGCGGCCAACCCGTACCTGGCGTTCGCTGCATTGATGATGGCCGGCCTGGATGGTATCCAGAACAAGATCCACCCGGGCGATGCCATGGACAAGGATCTGTACGACCTGCCGAAGGAAGAAGCGCTGAACATTCCGAAGGTTGCTGAAACCCTGTCCGAAGCTCTGGATTGCCTGGCTGAAGATCATGAATTCCTGACCCGCGGCGGCGTGTTCACCGAGGACATGATTGCCGGCTACATCGATCTGAAGCGCGGTGAAGTTGAGAAACTGAACATGACCACGCATCCGGTCGAGTTCCAGCTCTACTACTCCTGCTGATCCGTTCGTAAGGATCAGCAACCCAGAGAAGCCCCGCCTTGCGCGGGGCTTTTTTGTGTACGGCCGCACATTTCGACCAGCCTTAACGGAATGTAACCAAGCTGCCGGGTAATGGCGTTGAAATACTCATGACTGGCGCTGATAATCGGGTAAAACAATCAGACAGGTTGTCTCTATGAACGCACGGCTTGCACTACTCTCTGGCATTGTCGCTCTTGCGGCGCTTCCGGTTTCCGCCGAGGTCTATCGTCAGGTGGATGCTCAGGGCAACGTTACCTATACCGACGAGCCCTCGGAAGGCACCCCTGCTGAGGAGATCAAGGTAAAACCGGTCACCACGGTCACTCTGCCAAAACTCGAAGCGGTTCGGGAGCCAGAGCGGTTGCGGGAAAAAGTGCAACAGGAAGGCTCCGTCTACGACAGCGTCCGCTTCCTCGCGCCGGGTGATGACCAGGCCTTCCACAGTGGCAGCGGCGACGTGGAATTCCGCGTGACCAGTTCACCTGGCCTTCGGGGCAGCCACAAGTACGAAGTAACTCTCGACGGCCAACCGGTTGGCCAGAGCGCTTCCGGGACAGTGATGGTGCGCAATGTGTTTCGCGGCACCCACGATGCAGGCGTCAATATCGTCGACAGCAACGGTGTTACCGTCAAGAGCGGCGAAACCATTACCTTCACCATCCACCGGCCCAGCGTCAACAACTGATGCACCCTTCCGGGGCCCCGACCGTTTCGGGCCGGGGCGCCATACAAACGCAGACCTGTAGCGGTTAGCGAACCACCACGCCATTCCTGCTTGCCCCATTTTAGTGCGGTCGCACCATAAAAAAGCCATACTCTGACCATTCCCAGAGCGGATATCCGCGGGCAGGCTTTACGCAATGATATTTCTGCACTACACCACGCCGTGTTCACAGGCCTGTAACCCGCATGCCCGCTAAATGCGCACTGTCATCGCCACGAACAGCCAATGTGGTTCGTTTTTTGCAAAACTGCCTTAGCAACCCGCAAGGCCCATCAAAAGGGACAAACGAATGGCAATACCGGCCGGATACAAAAGCATACTGGACAGCCTGACCACAGCCGTACTGGTGCTGAGTGACGGGTTAAGAGTCCAGTACCTGAATCCGGCGGCCGAAAGTCTGTTTGAAACCAGCGTAACCAGAAGTAAGGGAGCCCCGATCAACGACATCCTGATCGACTCTGAAGATGCCCTGCAAACACTGTATGCAGCAGCCGAGAATGGCCAGTCGTACACCAGACGCGAAGCGGAATTCATACTGACAAGCGGGTTGCGGCTGACGGTTGATTATTCGGTGTCCCCCATAAGCCTTGAGCCAACGGAACTGTTGATCGAAATCCAGCCCAGGGACCGCTTGCTAAGGATCAGCCGGGAAGAAGACATTATCTCCCAGCAGGAAACCACCCGGATACTGGTCCGGGGCATGGCCCATGAAATCAAAAACCCTCTTGGAGGTATTCGCGGGGCGGCCCAGTTGCTGGACCGCGAACTGCACAACGAAGACCAGAAAGAATACACCCAGGTGATCATTGCAGAAGCGGACCGCCTGCGAACCCTGGTGGACCGCATGCTCGGCCCGAACAAAGCCCCAAAAATGGCGTCCACCAATATTCATGAGGTTCTGGAGCGCGTCAAAACCCTTTTGGAAGCTGAGAGCCGCGGCCGCCTGAACTTCCGGAGAGATTACGATCCCAGCCTGCCCGAGTTCCAGGGCGACAAGGAACAGCTGATTCAGGCTTTCCTTAACATCGCCCGCAACGCCATGGAAGCCGCGTTCGAGAACCAGGCGGAGATGACCGGCGACGAACAGCCGACGATCACCTTCCGCACACGCGCATTGCGACAGTTCACCATCGGCCACAAACGCCATCGCCTGGTGTGCCGTGTGGATGTGATTGATAACGGCCCGGGCATACCACCGGATCTGTTGCAAAATGTTTTCTACCCGATGATCAGTGGGCGAGCCAGCGGCACGGGCCTCGGCCTGTCCATCACCCAAAGCATCATCGGGCAACATCACGGGCTTGTTGAATGCGAGAGCGAGCCCGGAAAAACCGACTTCATCATCTTCCTGCCCCTGGAGGAAAACCAATGAGCCAACCGGCAAACGTCTGGATAATTGACGACGATCGCAGTATACGTTGGGTGCTGGAGCGCGCCCTGAACCAGGCCGGTATGCAGCCCCGGGTGTTTGAAAGTGGCGAAAGCATCATGATGAGGCTAGAGCACGAACAGCCCGATGCCATCATCAGCGACATCCGTATGCCCGGCGTCGACGGCATCACCTTGCTCTCACAGATTGTTGACTCACACCCGGATCTGCCGGTGATCATCATGACCGCCCATTCCGACCTGGAAAGCGCGGTGACCAGCTACCAGACGGGCGCCTTCGAGTACCTTCCAAAACCGTTTGACGTGGATGATGCCGTCGCACTGGTGAAGCGGGCCGTTGCTCACAGCCACGAACGCCGGGCCACCTCGGAGCCGCAAGCCGAAAGCGCACAGAGAAATGCCGAAATCATTGGTGAAGCGCCTGCGATGCAGGAGGTGTTCAGGGCCATCGGCCGATTGTCCCACTCCAACATCACCGTACTGATCAATGGCGAAAGTGGTACCGGTAAGGAACTGGTTGCCCAGGCCCTTCACAACCACAGCCCCCGGGCCAGCCACCCTTTTATCGCACTCAACATGGCCGCGATTCCAAAGGACCTGATTGAGTCCGAGCTGTTTGGCCATGAGAAAGGCGCCTTCACCGGAGCGGCTGCCGCCAGGCAGGGTCGCTTCGAGCAATCCAACGGAGGCACCCTGTTCCTCGACGAGATCGGTGATATGCCCGCCGACACCCAGACACGGTTATTGCGGGTGCTTGCGGATGGGGAGTTCTATCGGGTGGGCGGCACCACGCCTATCAAAGTGGACGTCCGCATCATCGCGGCTACACACCAGGACCTGGAAAAGCTCGTCCAGGCGGGCACCTTTCGGGAAGATTTGTTCCATCGCCTGAATGTTATCCGGGTGCACTTGCCAAAACTCGCGGAGCGCCGCGAGGACATCCCGCGGTTAATGGAACATTTCCTCAAGCGGGCTGCCCGGGAACTGGCAGTGGAAACCAAAATACTGCGCCCGGAAGCCGAAGAATACCTCACCACCCTGCCCTGGCCCGGCAACGTCCGCCAGCTTGAGAACACCTGTCGCTGGCTGACGGTGATGGCCAGTGGCCGCGAGGTTCACATCGATGACCTGCCGCCCGAGCTGATGCAGCAGGCCGAAGCGCCGGCCACCGGCCAGACTTGGCAGGAAGGCCTGCGCAACTGGTCGGAACAGGAGCTCAAACGCGGCCACAAAGGCATTCTCGATACCGCCGTGCCGGAGTTTGAGCGCATCATGATCGAGACCGCGTTGAAGCACACCGGCGGGCGCCGGCGTGATGCCTCCATCCTGCTAGGCTGGGGACGGAATACCTTGACCCGCAAGATTAATGAACTCGGGATGGATCACCCGGAGGGGGAGGAGGACTGAGCCCCCTTCCCGCTATTTCTCCTGCCAGTAGATAACGCGGTCATGGCCACGGTAGACGCCGAAGGTGGCCAGGGCTGAGGGATCCTCAAGTGAGCCGTCGCCGTTGAAGTCGTCCTTTAGCCAGTCAGCTACGGCCCACGTCAGCGTGTCTGTCCCCTGCGAACCCGCCGGCGCCAGCCGAAGCGGGCCAGCCTCTCCTGCATTGAAAGTACCGGAATCTGAAGCCAGGGTATGGTGCGCCGCGGTGCCACCGATATTGTCTGTTGTCCAGCCCGTGCAACTGTCAGCCGTATTTACCACAAATCGGGAGCCATTCCAGTATTCCACTTGGAAGGGCATCGGGAGTTCGTCAATGTTCTCCGGGCCAGACACGTTTTCCATGGACAGGCGACCGTAGCGCACGTCGAAATTCGCGGCCGGTGTAAAGAGGTAGGGGGCGCCAGCACCGGCCACTCCGTCCGAATCCACGATATCAGTAACACTGTATTCCAAAGCGGGGTCAAACAAGGGAACGCGGGCTTCCGGGACCTTATTGTAGGTGACCGTGTCATCACTGGCGTAGTCAAACTGCAACAGGCCAGGGTCAGGCTCATCACCCCTTAGCGTTCCGCCCCCCGAAACGACAGTGACCGCCAATGGACTGCCATCGCGGTTCAACACAGTGGAATCAGCCGCAGGTGCTGTTCGACTGATTCCTGCGGTGGAAAGCCGCTGAAAACCCGGCTCCGTGTAGTTGAGCGTGCGGTTTCCCTCAACGGATACCGGTTCAATCGTCAGACTCGGAACCAGTTCCCACACCATGTCCAACCCGATGTAAGAAAACGACGTAGCCACTGTACATCCCGCTTCCAGTTCGCCTGGACCCAGTTCACCCGGATCAACGGTCACCTCAAAACGGTCGGGATAGAAACGACCGGTTGGACCACTGCTTCCACCCGGCGCCGTCAATCCAAGATAGGTACCCGTGCCCGGATCTGCCTTGAACCGAAAAACACCCACTTCCGACACATTCACACTGACCGTCTCAGTAGCATCTGCCGAACGAGTATGGGAATAGATCAATGGCGTGACTATGCCATCGTCACCGCCCGATGGTGCAACTACCTCCGATGACAGCGGAATGTCCGACAGACGGAAGTTGGGTGTTACCGGATTGCCCTCGCAGAGGCTAACGTCACTTTCTTCTTCCCACCCGACGGCTGTAATCGATAGATTGAAGTCTTCCTCGGCTTTCACAAACAGAGGGCAAGAGGCATCCCCGTCTGAGCATTCGCCGCCTGTTCGGACACAAAAGCCCGCCGGTACACTGACAAACTGATCGGCACCGGGCATCACCAGCCCCGCGTCGTCCGTTGCCGCAGAACCGCGATACTCGGCGTTCAGTTGCATATTACCGGCATCAGGATATTGAACATCGATTTCCGCAATACCATCAGCGCCAAAGTCAAGATCAAGTATCGTAGGATTGCTACCGTCGCCACTGATATCGCCGCCATCCACCGAAAGGGCACGACTGACAGGGCGACCGCTCGGGCCCGGGTCCACGTAGGTTGACCAGAAACGAACCGGCTTCTCAACGTTCTCAAACGCGGGCACGCAGGCTTGGGTTACGTCGTCCCGCCGCACCGCCTGCACTTCAATGGGACCAGACGGACGGTGGGAAGTCAGGTTCGGTATATCGAAGGCCAGCCCCGAGTCAAAAAACTCGATCTCGCAATTCGCCGCCGACAGATTGCCCGCGCCTATCTGACACAGCGTCACCGCTTGGGGGCGTGTAGAGGGGCGGGAACCAATAACATCCAGCTCAACGACGCCAGCAACTCTATTTGCCAGGGTTGCCTCCCCGGCCCCCCCGGAAAAACTGACAACGTTACCGCTCTGCCAGCCGTCCAGAGGCTCGAGAGTTGCCTCAACCGGATCAGTGAACAGTTGATCGCAACTGGCATTGGCGCAGGCGCGGACGGTGACCGTTTCAGGCTGGCACGTAAGCGCCACCCCGTCATGGCGGATTTCGAAGTGATCCACTTGCTCACCCACCGGATTAAGCTTGAGCGCACATAGCTGAAACTGGTCGAGCTCATGGATGTTGGTTGCCCCGCCGGTGGAGCCCGTCAGCGACAGCAGGAAGTTCTCCGGCACCGCCGGTTGCCCTGGCTCGTTCAACGCATTGAACGGTGGGATTAGCATGTCGTAGTTGTTGCCGGTACCGGTCAGATCCCGTTCTACCGACACAATGGCTTCTCCGGATTCCCTGGAGTCAATGATGATGCGATACCGCTGGGCGTCCGGGTTATTGGTGTTCGGCGTGTCAATGCCAGGTGTCAGGCGATCAGTGGCCCGCATGAAACGGTAATCGGGAGCCGCGCCACGAATGGCGACTGAATCCAGTGTCCGTCCATTTCGTCCACCCTGGCGCCCTTCGTTGCTATTGGAAAAGTTACCGTACTCATCCAAACCGATGCCCAGCCAGCCACCTGCAAACCCGGGGTCACCATTATTACGCTGTGCATAGCCAAGGGACCCCCCGTAACTGCCAGGTTGCGGGGTTACAACCGAATCCGACAACGCAATGGCAAGGCCGTCTGCGCCACTGCCCCCGTATGCGTAATAGTTAAACTCCAGAATAACAAGGTTTTCAGCGCCAGGAATTTCCCGCTGCAACGTGGCCGCCGTTGCCTGGTTTCCGCGAGCCTCTGTCATTCGGAGCCGGCCGTTAACAATCTGTGGAGTAAAACTTCCCAATGAAACGGAGGTTACCCAGTCGTCCCCATTGAGCTGTCCGCTGGTGTAATCGTCGTTAAAACAGGTGAGTGCGTTCGGGTCCTGAACGACAATCTCAATACTCCCACGTTGATCTTCGATCCATCGGGGGTTGCACTGGCCGCCATTCCGATAGTTTCGGCAGTACTCAGAGAAAAACGCTACCGTGTAAGTGCCCGGCGTATCAAAACTAGTCGTTCGATTCAGTGATGGCACCGTGCAAGGACTGGTGGCATATATTTCTTCTTCCGGATTGCCGGCGTTCACCCAGTTGTCACGCCAAGCTGAGTTATTGCCTTGCACGTTTGTGCAATTGGTAGCCACAACCTCAATGGAGACAGAATCGCCCACGTCTACCGTCACCGGTCCATTCGAGTTACCATTCGCGGAGACGGTAATCGTACCGTGCGCGGGGGCAACAGCAACAGACAAAAAAAACACAAACCAGAAACCCGCTACCTTCATCGCACACGTACCTCAATCTCTCGCGTGGCCTGCTCGGTGCCTACGCCACATTGTCCGGTGCTGACCAGGGTATAAACATCTTCGTCAGCGGCATCGCCTTCAATATCAGCCCGCACAACGGAGCAACTGAGACTGGTGCTACAGCCATTGAGGCCTCGCCCTGTAAAACTCAGAGACCCCGGCACTGACCCACAGCCACTGCCATAAAGTGCCTCGGTGACCGCTGCCTGAGCTCCGCTTTCCGCCGCGTAGAACGCGCGTTGGGACAAAATCTGCTGACTGACAGCCGCACCGGTGCTTTCCTGCTGCTGCGCCATGCTGGTCACAATCAGAGCTAAAACGGTGATGATAAAGAGGGCGACTGGCAGCCCCGCACCACGCTGTCGGTTCCAGTATCGGTCAGGGTACATTACGGATCTGGACCTCCTGGCTGACGGTTGTGATTTCGCTGCCATCAGCGCTTATAAGATCAAACGTAAACTGAACCACGGCAGCCCGCTGCAGTGTGGCAGGCTGGAACAGGAAATTGACGGTTCCGGTTACGCTGGCCGCCAGCACTTCCGGTGTAACCGGAGGAGGATCAGGCTGAGTGGACGTCGGCGCATACCCGCTATAGCGATACAGAAAGCGACCGCTCTGACAAATACTCACCGGCTCGCCCACAAGAAACATGCGCCGCGCTGGCGAAGTTGAATTAAAACGATGGCTGGCCGACAGGCTTATGGTGGCCGGCGAGCCCGGGACTGCCGTATTGTTAACGCCAGAAATCAGTGAGGAGACCGGGCCAGGATTAGCACCAGTATAGATATCCCCCGTTGTGGTCCCATAACCATAGATAACCACACGTCTGTTACTGACAACAGGAGGCTGAGCAAACTCAGCAATCTCGATTTGGCTCACTTCAGTGGCCGGCAGGTTGAGATAATTGGTTCCCGCCTCCATAGGCAACCACTCGATGCAAGAGCCGGTACTTCGAACCGACAACGGAAAGGCCTCCCGCAAGTCACGGGTCAGCTGTTCGCTGATCACCACGGACTGGAGCGCTCGCAACTGACGGGCGCTGGTATCCAGCGCGCCCTGGGTCGACAGGCCGACAAACCGCACCGACACCGTGGCCACGATACTCAGCAGCACAATCACCATGATCAGCTCAATCAATGTGTATCCAGACTGGCGAGGCATCAGTAGTTCGCCCTATATGCGGAGAAATCGTAGCTCTGACCGCTAGGGTCTGTAATCGTCAAATCGATGCGTTTGGCTTCATCGGCCGCAAGCCCGATTTCATCGCCGGCGCACTCGATGGCAACTGACACCTGAAAGCCGGCGTAGTCCGCGGCCAGGCCAGTGCCTTCTGCGTTCTCCGGGACCGCATCGGTAATCTCGTTATAGTCGTCAACGTCGTCGTAGCCGGTGCGACTGCCTTCTTCAGTGTTTATGGTGCAACCCGGCTCTCTCGGAAACCCACCTACGGGCGTGTTTTCGTCATACCGTCGGCTGAGAATTTCGTCCATGTAAATCTGTGCGAGTGCAACGGCCCGGGTCTGATTCAATGGATCCGCACTACGCCCGGAGATAAGCGCAAACGCACCCACGACCCCGGCAATAGCGACGCTGATAATAACAATGGTGATCACCAACTCGACCAGTGTGGCACCTTTCTGGATACGCCCGTATTTGACTGGCCTGGTCATGGACAGGTCCCGTCATAAACCGCGCCCAGGGAACTGAGACAAAGATTGAACGTGCTATCGCCAGTAACGCGGAAATCAATATTGGCTCTGGCCGTCGGGGATGCAACCCGGCCAAAGCCATCAAAGCCCACCGTCAGACCGCCAGCAGGGACATTGGTATAGGGCGCATTCGCTACACGATAAGCCAATGTTGTACCACTGCGTTTCAGGGTGAACTGGGAGGAGGCGGCTGAAAACCGGAGTTCGTCGCCAGTCTGGCGAATGGTCAGCGTGCCAGCACTGTTCCCCGCCAGCGCCGCCTGCTGGGCAAGCAGCGTGGCGGACGACAGTTGCTGGGTAACAAGAAGAGGAGAAAAAGCGGAGCGGCTGGCAAACAGACCAACACCCAGAGCGGAAAGCACCCCGATCAGGATGATGACCATGACCAACTCGACAAGGGTGAACCCCGATGACCTCGGGGCGATTCTTTTTCTCATGCCCCACTCCCGGATTGCCCATAGCCCCTAACGCAGAACGTAGGTCGGATTACGCTTTCGCTAACCCGACCTACAAGGCTAATCACACCCATAGTGCTGCTGATTTCTAGCAGCCATCCACATCAGCTACAACACTCGGTGCCGCAGTGATAGGGCCTGTGTTGTCCGTATCAGCCGTTGCCGCAGTGTAAACAACTTCACAGGTACCGCCAGTGTATCCAACGATCGTGAACGTCGCCGCTGTACCACCTGTATCACCAGCCCCTGCGATTGCGAAATCATTCGTGGTATCCACGTCTGCAGCGGCGACAATACCGTCGGCATCGGCAGTCGGGTATCCGTTCACCATAGTCACGGTTGCGCCATCAAGATTGACGTCCGCTCCGAGGCCATCACCGTTTGCAACTTGGCGAGCGTGAGCAATTGAAGATGCCGACTTCAGTGCTCCAGTCAACCCCTGGATTGATGCCGAACGCGCATCTCCACCAAAATCCGCAAACCTCGGCAACGCAAACGCCGCCAAAATACCCAGAATTACAATCACCATTACCAGTTCAATAAGGGTGAAACCTTTCTCTTTTCTTGCGGCCATCTGGTTCATCATATTCATGGTCTTCTCCTGCTTTTGCTGCTTTAAAATGGATTAATTGATAACCCGAATTACTTCGCCGCTGTCGGCGTCGTATTGAATGTTGTCCGTGCCACCATTGAGGTTGTACTCGTAGGTACAAACGGACCCGCTTGCGGTTACTGTGTAATCCGTTGTGTCGCCGGAGGTTGCCACGGTCGGCGCGTTTGACTGCATCAGGGCCAGCCAGAGGTTTTGGCACTCTGTGGCACTCATGGCGGTCGGGTCGGTGTTGCCACCTACGCCCGTTGGCCAACCGTCAGCACTCACGTCGACGTTTTCCTCGCCAAAGCCGGGCAGATTAGTTTGTGCGCCAGCGGCGCCACGGGCGGTCCACTGGGCACGAACCAGTGCAACAGCAGCGGCGTAGGCGCCCGAGGTGCCCTGGATGCTTGCCCGGTGGGCCTCGTCCGACAGTTCGGCGAACCTTGGCAACGCAAAGGCTGCAAGAATGGCGAGTATGGAGATCACCACCACCAGCTCAATCAGGGTAAACCCCTTTGTCTGGCGCGATTTTAGTGTCATTGCCCTCATAGCGTGGCCTCCCTGAGGCTTGTTATCAATGTTCGGCACGATCGTTTTGCGTCTCCACCGGCTGCAATCTCAGCCCGGACTGGAGATCCTGTCCATCAAGGCGTCCGTTGCCGTTCCTGTCCGTGAACTCGACCGCCACAACCCAGGCCATGGGTGTGTCGCCGCTTCCCTGCCTGTCTCCAAGGGTTATCGGCTGGCGTGGTTGAAATATAACCTGTCCCTGCGCGCCTGCCGTGTCTTTTTTGTAGCCTTTATCGCCGGTTTGTAACGGCTTGAAACACCACAG
>NZ_DELU01000025.1:0-28630 GCF_002352785.1 Marinobacter sp. UBA2688 | reverse complement strand
CCCCCCCTGCCGGGCTCCGGCAGCCCGTCATGACAAACCCCATCATACCGGGCCGGTTCTGATCCAAACCATTCGAAAGGGTTTCCGCCCGACCAGGCCCTGAAGTCGGCCCCTTCCTGCAGGCGAATCTCCGCCCCTTTTACGACCAGCACACTTCTGATCTGGTTGATCATCAGCCGTGTACCTTCTTGTTCCGCCCTGCCGGCTTCCCGCTCTACAACTCCCAGTAATACCCACCAGAGGGTAAAAAGGATGCACAGGGCCACCAGAAACCTCAGGCGATGTGAATTGGTCAGCACCGACATCGCCGAATACTTCTGGCCGGTCATTCACCCACGCCCCATGGCGGCCGCTCCCAGGTCCCATATGGGCAGAAACACGCCCAGTGCAAGAATGAGAACCAGGATACCCATGGCCACGATCAGTATCGGTTCGATGGATTCCGCCAGCCGCTTGAGGCCGTAGTCCACGTCTTCATCGTAAAAGTCCGCCACATTCACGAGCATGTCGTCCACCGAACCGGTTTCCTCACCCACCGCAATCATCTGCAAGATCAGCGGCGTGAACATATCGCTCTGCCGGGCTGTCCGCAGCAGGCTTTCACCGCGTTCGATACCGATCCGCATCTCCTTGATGTGTTTGGATATCCAGGCGTTATCCGTGGCGTCTGCAACCACGGTCAACGCATGGGTCACGGGCATACCCGCAGACAACATACTGGCGAAGTTACGGGCAAACCGGCTTAGGGTAATCAACTCCAGCAGCGGTCCGATAATAGGCATTTTCAGTTTGTAGCGGTCCCAGGTCAGGCGTCCCTGGTCGGTGTTTTTCCACTGCCTCACCAAAAGCGCCGTTGCAGCCATACCGAACAGTACGATGTACCAGTAGCCCAACAGGAAGTTTGAGGTACCAACAAGTACCTGGGTCAGGAATGGCAGGTCGGCACCCAGTTTGCTGAAGACCGCCGAAAACTTCGGAATCACCAGGAAGTTCACAACCATCAGCGCCCCAAACAGGGCAATCATCACGAAGGTGGGATAACGCATGGCCTGCTTGAGGCGCCGTTTGGTGTCCCGCTCCAGCTCGAGGATCTCAGACAACCGCTTGAAGGCGTCGTCCAATTGCCCGGTGTTCTCCCCCACATGGATCATGGCGATAAACAGATCCGGAAACACCTTGGGATGCGCCTGCATGGCGGTAGCCATCGTGGAACCGGCCTCAAGGCGATCCGTTACGTCGTCCAGCACTTCGCTGAGCGCGGGCGAGCGCGTCGTGTCCGCCAGGCCACGCATGGTTCGTATCAACGGGATGCCCGCCTTAGTCAACGCATGCATCTGACGGCAGAACACGATCAGTTCGTCCAGGGTGATCTTCTTGCGGAACAGCGGCAAGTTGTTCAGCCGGTCGCCGATGGATTCGCCTTGTGCCTGCTCATGGATCGCCAGGGGTGTGATGCCCCGCCGCATGAGTTCAGACGCTGCCGCCTCGGGGCTCGGTGCAGCCAGCGCACCCTGTTGCACGACTCCTCTGCTGTCCTTACCCCGGTACGTAAACTGCATCAGACACCTCCCTCATTGGGAGCAGGGTTGTCGGCGCCGCTATCACCAGAGGATTGAGAGAGCACCGGCACCTCATCCAGGGACACGTCGCCCTCAGAGGTCGCCGCCACCCGGGCCACTTCTTCCAGAGTGGTCACGCCCTGCAGTGCAAAATCCATGGCACAAAGACCAAGCGGCCGGTAAAGGTGGCTCCTGCGCGCTTCCCGGGTGAAACCGGCGATGTCCTGGCGGCGCAGTGCGTCCAGCATCGCCTCGTTCATTTCCAGCATTTCGTACACACCCAGACGCCCCCGGTAACCACTGTTGCTGCACTGGTAGCAACCGCGACCATGTACAAACCCGGCCTCCAGGTCGAGCGGATCAAGATCGAACTGGTTCAGCCAGACTTTTTCCTGACTGGTGGGCTCGTAGGCCTCGCGACAGTTCTCACAAACCTTGCGCACCAGCCGCTGGGCAACAACGCCAAGCAGGGAACTGGCCACCAGGAAAGGCTCCACGCCCATATCAATCAGTCGCATGGCGCTGCTGATGGAGTCGTTGGTGTGCAGCGTCGAGAGCACCAGATGGCCGGTCATCGCCGCACGCAGGCCAATCTCGGCGGTTTCATGGTCCCGCATCTCGCCCACCAGGATCACGTCCGGGTCCTGGCGCAGCGCGGCGCGCAGTACACTGGCGAATTCCAGGCCGATTTTCGGGTTTACCTGCACCTGGGTAATGCGCGGCAGCCGGTACTCCACCGGGTCTTCTGCGGTGATGATTTTGACTTCCGGACGGTTGAGTTCGGTTAGCGCGCCATAAAGGGTTGTGGTCTTACCGCTACCGGTCGGGCCGGTGACCAGGATCATGCCATGGGGCTTCTTGATCATACGGCGGAAGTTTTCGAGCAGCGTTTCCGGCATGCCGGTGACGTCCAGGTTCAGCATGCCCTGGCTCTGGTCCAGCAAACGCATGACCACCGACTCGCCGTACTGAACCGGCATGGTGGAAACCCGCACATCGATGCTGCGGCCCTTTACGCGGATATTGAAGCGGCCATCCTGGGGAATCCGCTTCTCGGAAATGTTCAGGCCAGCCATCAGTTTAAGGCGTAGCACCAGAGCGGAGTTAACCCGCTTTTCCTTCATCACCTGTTCCTGCAGCACGCCATCCACCCGTTGGCGAATACGTACCACGGTCTCGTCAGGTTCAATGTGAATGTCGGAGCTGCGGGCCTGCACGGCATCTTCAAACAGCGTCTGCAGAAGCTTTACCACAGGTGCTTCCGCGCTTTCGGACTCAGCGCTGAGGTCCGCCAGGTCAAAAGCATCGTCGCCCAGTTCGTCTTCCAGTTCTTCCGCCAGCGAGGCAATTTCGTCAGTACGGCGATACACCAGATCGAGGGTATTCAGCAGTTCGCTTTCCCGCACAACGGCCTGCTTGATCGGCTGTTTCAGCACCCGCACCAGTTCGTCGTAGGCGAAGATGTCGAGCGGGTCGGCCATACCTACCAGCAATTCGCCGCTCTGTTCCGCCAATACGATGCTGCGGAAACGGCGGGCCATGGCTTCCGGCAGCTTCTTGACCAGCTCGTTGTTGAACTGGAAGTGGCGCAACTGAACGAATGGCACATCCAGTTGGCGTGACAGGATGTTGAGGAGGTTGTCCTCTTCCACATAGCCCAGATCGATCAGGGTACGGCCCAGCTTGCGTCCGGTATTTTTCTGCTCACGCAAGGCGGTCATCAACTGTTGCTCAGTGATGACATCGTTCTGGACCAGCAGGTCGCCTATGCGGATTTTTTTCTTTGCTTCAGCCATGGATCATCCTGCCCGCAATGCCTGCAGGCGTTGCTGTACGTAGTCGGCCAACGACCGGGGCAATCCCGGAAGTTCGGCTGCCTGCCGGTAGGCCCTGGCCGCTCCGGCCAGCTCGCCCTGTGTCTCGAGGGAAATCGCCAGCCCCACCCACCAGGGAGCCTGGCTGTCATCCCAGGCAATCAGTACCGCCCAGTGCCGGGCGGCTTCTGCACTGTCACCTTGTTGTTGCAGCAACGTTGCCAGCGTAACGCGGTATTCGGCATGTCCTTCCACAGGCGGAATGCTCGACGTCAGTGTGTTGAGGGCCGCACCCAGATCATTGTTGGCGTGCAGGGCCCTTGCTCTCAGCAAACGCAAAGCCGGGTTTTGTGCGGTAACCTCCGCGGGCAGCCAGCCAAGGGCCTGATCCTGTTTGCCATCAACCAGCAATGCCCTGGCAACCACATAGCGGCTGCGGGGGGCGTCCTGCTCCCGGGTCAGGGCCGCAAGACGGCGCTCTGCGTCGGTAATACGGCCCTGCGCCACCAACCTTTCCAGGTCCCTTGCAGTGCTGCGATCGGTCGCAGCCGGCGTTTCCGGCACCTGTTTCACATCAGCCATGGCAGTCTTTTCGGGTTCCGTTTCCTTAGCTTCTGTTTCTGCCTCTTTCTCTGGCTCCGTCGATGACGGTTCAACCTTTTCCCTTTTCGCCACCGAGGCAGGGGGCGACTGGGCTGGCTCCTGCTGCGTGGTGTCGGGTTCCATGGGTTCCGGTGACAGCGGTTCCGGTGACAACGGCTCTGGCGCCGGGTTTTGTGACGCGGGTGTCTGCGGGGTGGATGCCTGTATTTGAACCGGTTCCGGCTCAACCATTGCAGGCGACGACAATGGCTTTTCGGCTTCCGCCGTTTCTGCGGAGGCAGAAGAGGAGTTGATCGAGAACAGCCAGTAGCCACCAAGGCCAGCAACGACGATCGCCAGAACCACCAACACAATCATAAACACGGGCTTGCGATTGCCAGCCTGCGCCTGACCACCTGCATAGACTCCGGGCGCCACAGGCCTGTCCTGGCGCTGCTCGGCAGCCCGCAGTGCATCATTAAGCAAACTCATAGCCACCTCACCAGAAGGTTGGGCACGCGGGCGCTGTCAGTGTCCCTGACCGCTTGCATCACGTGCCAGCGGCTGACCTGGTGGTCGCCCCGGCCCCACGCTGACAACAGGGACTTATGGGCGATAATATTGACCAACCGCGGGATGCCACCGGATGAGCGGGAAATCAAACGCAGCGCGGAGGGTGCAAACAGATCACCGCCGTTGTACCCCGCCTGGGACAGGCGATGCCTGAGATACTGTGCCACCGACACCTTGTCCAACGGCGCCAGACGGTACTGGAACGTAATCCGTTGCCGTAGCTGCCTCATGCTGTCTCGTTGGAGTATCTGGTCCAGTTCCGGTTGCCCGAACAGCACCACTTGTAATAGCCGGGCACTTTCGGTTTCCAGATTGGTCAACAGACGCAGCGCCTCGATGGTTTCCTCGGGCATGGCCTGGGCTTCATCAATCACCAGCACCACCTGGCGTTGCTCCATGGCCAGCGCAATCAGGCGCTCGTTCAGAGCTTTCAGTATCTGGTGGGTGTTGGCGCATCGCCCAACGTCCACACCCAGTTCCTCGGCCACTGCCTCGTAGAGGGTCTCCGGTGTCAGGTGCGGGTTGGGAATGTAGGCCGTATGGGCATCCCGCTCCAGTTCATTGAGCAACAACCGGCACAGCAGGGTTTTGCCGGTACCAACCTCGCCGGTGATTTTTATAAAGCCTTCCCGCTCACGCAAGGCCACCAACAGCAGTTCCAGCGCATCGCTGTGGCTGCGTGCCCGGAGGAAATACCGGGTGTTGGGCGTCAATGCAAACGGTGCTTCCTGCAGTCCGAAATGAGCTTCGTACATGCTAGCGCCTGGCTTTCTCCGGTTGGGGTTTCACAGACTCGGAAGACTCCAGCAGTTCCCGCAGAACCCGCATCCGGTCGCGACTGGCCGATACATCCGCATTCATCTGCTGGCTGCCGGCAACCACGGGGCGCAACAGGATGACCAGCTCGCTCTTGCGAGACTGGAACCGGCGCTGTTTAAACAACTCTCCCAACAGGGGAATTTCACTGAAGAAGGGCACTGCCGAGTTGTTGTCTTCGCTGGTGTTCTGGATCAATCCGCCAATCACCACAATCTGGCCACTTTCGGCGCGGATCACACTGTCGGTCTCGCGAACCGTGCTTAGTGCCAAAGGCAGCGTGACGTCCCGGTCACCCACCGTGATCACCTTCTTCTGGTCATTCACCTCACTCACGGAGGGGTGCACGTGCAGGGTAATGGCGCCGTCTTCTGAAATCTGTGGGGTAACGTCGAGAGAAATCCCGGAGAAAAACGGAGTCAGTTCCACTGAGGTGGAAGTCCGGTCAGTGGCTGTCACTGCCGAGTTGTTGTTGTTGAAGTCGATGTCCGTTACGAAAAACTCGTCGGTGCCAACCTTGATAACCGCCTTTTGATTGTTGACGGTCGAAATTCGGGGGCTGGAGAGAATCTGCACGTTGCCCTGCTCGCCAAGCAATTCGATCAACCCGGTAAAGTCACCCGCCCGGACGCTGGCCGAGAACAACCCACCGATATCTGAGGTAGTAATCACCTGCCCTGCCAGAGCCTGTGCGGTAAAATCTTCCGGCAAGCCATCCGATGCGGTCACGCTTGACGCACTCTGGATATCTGCCCAGTTAATGCCTTGCTGATAGCCTTCGTTCAGACCAATCTCCAGGATCTTGGCTTCCAGCACCACTTGCCGTTGCATAATCAACTGAGTTCGGCGAAGGTACTCTTCCACCTGCGCCAGGGACTTTCCATCGGAGCGCACCATCACCAGCCCCGCGCCGGGATTGATGATCACCTGATTGCCGCTCTCTGACCCTACGATCATTTGCAGCGCGCGCTGAATATCGGTCCAGAAATCGGACTCGGTCTCGGTGGAGATGCGAGTGCCAACGAGATTCGCCGTTGAAGTGTTGTCGGAATTGTCCTGCGACGTACCCGCACCGGTTGAATTGTCACGTGAACTGCTGACCTGCCCTGAACTGACACGGGTTTCGGAGCCGCCACTGCGCTTGAAGTGCAGGTAGTCGATCGGGAACATCCGAGTCTGGACGCTTTCTGCCTTTACCTGAAACAGTCGCCCGTTGCGCTGAATATCCAGGCCATAGAGGTCGCTGGCGATATCCATAACTTCAGGGACAGTCACGTCCCGGAGCCTCAGGTCAACAACCGCGTCAACACCGGGATGAACCACCACGTTATACCGGCTACCATCCACCAGTGCTTCGAAGAACGGGCCGGCGGCAAGGCCACGGGCATCGACATCGAACCGTTCCTCGTCATCCGTGTCAGCAGACAGCGACGGCATCAGGGCCGCACTGACTTCTTCCGGAACACCTGCCCGCGCGGCCTGTTCCCGCTCGGCACGCTGCAACGCGGATTTGGCTTCGGCCTCCGCCAGCGCGTCATCAATCGACTGGGCAGCGTCCGTTGAGGTGGCCTGGCTGGTGCGCATCAGCGGGTTATTGCTGCAGGCGGCCAGTGACGTTGCCAGCAGCACGGTCAAAAACGTTCGATTCAGTGTCATAGCAGCTCGTTTGTCTGTCATTGCGAACTCCGCACTTGCGGAAGGGGGTCCAGGCGTAGAACGCGCACTCTTCCCTGATCAACCAGCTCAACCCGGTCGGGGTAAATCCGCCGAATGCGAACCCCCTCAAACGCCTGCCCTTCCCTGCGGGCCTCTCCATCGATAACCGCCAACCTGCGATTATTGCCAATAAATATCGACGCCAGTGAAAACTCCCTCGCCGGTTCTGACTGTGGCGCACTGCCTGAAAAGCCGCTCGGCCGGGTTGGATCCTCAAGGGCAAAGGCATACCCGGCAGCCAACATCCATACGATCAGCAACACCCTCATTTCAGACTCCCAACCATGCGCGGTCCAGGCTCAATGTCCTGACCCGAACCCGGATCTCGTTGTGCGGATACTCACTGACATCATAGTCAAGCAGCACCCAACCGAGGCGGGCGTCCATGGCTTCAAGGGTCTCGAGGTAAGCCAGCACGTCCATATAGCCTCCACGAATGGCAATTTCCGCATCGTGTGCGAACAGCAACGGCTCACGGGTTTCATTGTTGTCATTGCTGTTAGTGTCTTCTGGCGTGCCGGGACCGTCCTCAAATACGGGCACAGGCGGCATCAATTCAACACCCAGCAGCTCAAGTTCGTCCTGGGCCGCCAGGATGTCCCGCAATAATCCCACCATGGCCCTCGGCGCGATCAGCCGTCCGGTGGTTTTGGCCAGTTCCTCATCGAGTTGGTCAAGACGCTGCTGGCGCGCCGCGAGCCTGTCCCGAATTTGTTGGGACGGGTCGGAGGACAAGCGTGCGGTTAACACCTGTTGTTGCTCAAGCAACGACGCCTGAGTGTTGGCCAAAGAATCCAGGCGGGACTGGAGCTGGTCGTTGCGGCCCATCACAGGCGCTACACACAGTTCCCAGCCAACAAAAAGAACCAGGACCACGGCGGTTACAGTAATCATTGCCCGCTCGCGAACAGGGCGGTCATCGAACCAGGCAGTGCCTCTATCAAATTGCTGACGAAAGGCCTGTTTCATTCAGCACCCTCCCAGTTCCTGTCCGTGGCAACCTGAAACTCGATCCAGCGCCCGTCTTCCTCTCGGTCAAGCCGGAAGCTGCCGAAGGTCTTGCCCACGAAGGCGGGCTCCCCGCTAAGCTTTTCGAGGTATATCGGCACAAGTCGCCCAGACTGCGACCTGCCAGCCAACGCAACATTCCCCTGATGACCGTCCAGACGGATGCGGGTCAGCCAGAGTCCTTGCGGCACCTGTCGGGCTAATGCCGACAGCTGTGCTGAAAACCCCGCAGCCTCGCTGGCCACAAGGTCCTCCACACGACTCAGCAATCGCTGCCTTCGTGCCAGCGTCGCGGTTACACGCTCAAGGGCGGCTTCAACCTCAGGGTCGGGTTGGCGGGCTTCCGCCTCAGTGGTCAATTGTTCCACCGCACGCTGTAGCTGAGCATTCTGAGCCTGCCGCGAATCGACCTGCGCCTGCAAGTGCGACGCCTGATATCGGACAACCCCTGCGGAAACCACGATCACAACCAGCGCCAGGGCCAGAATGGACAACGCCATCCGGGCCTGCAGTTTTTCCTTTCGGGGACGGAGTTCATCGGTATAGAGGTTGACCTGCTGAATCATTTCGCCCCCTTGCCGGTCGGCAACAGGCTTGCGCCCCAGGCAACCAGGCAGCGGCTATCCAGGGGCTCATCAAGACCGTAAGGCGCCCAATCCAGCGCTTCAACAGTGGCGGCTACATAGGAGGCAAGCATGGAGGGCAATGGCATCAGGTTATCACGCGCCACCAGGCGAATGACGGCAGGGGGCACTTGCCCCAACTGGCTTTCGTAATAATCGAGGGAGCGTTGCATCTCAAGGGCCAAAGACTGCACGGCATTTTCCTGCCGCGCTGCATCCCGGAGGTCATCCGAAGTCACGTCCAGCCGTCGCGACAGGTACAGTGTTTCGCCTTTACAGACGATCATCTGCCCGAACCGCTCGCGCATGTGCACCACGGCCGCCCCCCGATGATCGGGATCAATACGGGGCACCAGGTTACGCAGAGCCAACTCGGCGATATCAATGGAAATCAACGCCAGATCGCATGCCTCGACCAGTGCAACCAGCTCACTAATGAGAGACTTTCTGGCGGCAACCACGTTAACCAGGTCCCCGCGGCCACGGGAAGCATCTTCCGGAAACGGAAATACATCGCAGACTGCATCGGACGGATTGAAATCGAGAATGTCCTTGAGTTTCCACTTCAGGGCATCACCAAGCTCCGAGTCTTCAACGCCCTCAGGGCGCTCCAACTGGAACACCTGGTATTGATCCATCGGTAAAACCAGAGTGGTATCGACACCGGCCCAGGCGCGCTCGCCGACTAATGCACGGAGAACAGACTCCCGCTTTGCCGGCAAGCAATCGGCAAAAGCCGCGCTACCTCCGGATTCCGCCCACGCGATGCCGTCAGGACGAATTTCCAGATAGATCTGCTGCCGTTTATCGGAACGATTCAGAAAGCTTTTAATAAAGCTCAGGGCCACTCGAAAGCCTCGATGCCTAAAAAATGGACGATTCTTATAGTGACTTTAATAGTAGTTGAAAAAGTAAACGTAATTCCATGTTTTATTGTTCTATTTCACTGCTTTTTGCAACTCGTTAACAGAAAAGCCCCCGCTTGGCGGGGGCTTTTTGTAACTAACCCTAGAAGGGTATGTCGTCGTCGAAGTCATCAACCGGTTCCGGCATGCTGCCTTGTGACGGCTGACTGTAGCCCCCGCCTCCGGATTGCTGCCCAGACGGGCCCGCGGCTGCTGGCGCGGCATTGCCCGCTTGCTGCGGACGGCCAGCGGGAGCACCTTGGCTCATGCCGCCGCCTTCGCCACCACGACTGTCGAGCATCTGCATCTGGCCGTTGATGTCCACCACTACCTCGGTGGTGTAGCGATCCTGACCATCCTGCCCCTGCCACTTGCGCGTCTGTAACTTACCCTCGATGTAGACCTTTGAGCCCTTACGCAGGTACTGACCAGCCACCTCGGCAATCTTGCCGAACATCACAATCCGGTGCCATTCGGTTTTCGGCACCAACTGGCCTGTTTGCCTGTCCTTGTAACTTTCATCGGTTGCAAGGTTGAGGTTCACCACCGCATTGCCATTCGGGGTATAGCGGGTTTCCGGGTCCTGCCCCAGATTCCCAATCAGAATAACCTTGTTTACGCCTCGTGCCATGATCTGCTCCTGACTCTGTTTTCAGGGATGGCCTGCCTTCCCTGCAGACCTCCGAATTTCAAGATTGGCTGCCCTGCCGGACAAATGAAAAGCCCGCAAGCGACAGTTCATCAAATGTTTGACGATCCACCTTCAGGTAGGCAGTTTCCGCCTCCTCCAGGATGACAACATCCTGCACCCCGGGGATGCTTCTCAGCGTGTCATCAATCTCATCAAACTGACTGTAAACCACAGGCTGCAACTGTACCACGAAACTGGTGGTATGGCCCGGGGTCGACATCGTCAACGCCACCGCGAGCCATATCAGCAGCGCACCTACCATAAACCAAAGCACGCCCTGAAGACCCAACTGCTCGAGCAGAATACCACCAACCGCCCCACCCAGAAATGCCCCAAAAAATTGCGACGTGGAATAGACCCCCATAGCAGTGCCTTTTGCCGCTGCCGGCGATTCTTTGCTGACCAGAGACGGCAAACTGGCCTCCAGCAGGTTAAACGCCATAAAGAAGAAGAACAGCACCCCCCAGGCCATCGCAAGCCCACCACCAAGCGCGCCAACACAAGCGGTTGATAGGGCAAGCAGCGCGATGGCACCACAAAAAACAGGTTTCATCCGGCGCTTTTTCTCCCCAACGATAATAAACGGCACCATGGCAAAGAAAGAGGCCACCATAACCGTCAGGTAGAACCACCAATGTGACGAAGCGGGAAGCCCCAGCCGATTCTGAAGCAGGGTTGGAAACACCAGGAACATCGCGGTCAACACCAGGTGTAATGCAAAAATTCCGAAATCCAGCCTCAGCAGTCGGCCATCAGACAGGACGGTTTGCAACATTGCCCTGGCCGGATGGGTATCCGCACTGGACTTGTGCTCATGGGGTGTTGGCACCACGCGATTGACGATCATTATTGCCACCAACGCGAGTACGGCAGTGGCATAAAAAATGCCGGACAAACCAGAGACAGACCCCAGCAAGGGCCCCAGAACCAGCGATACAGAAAATGACAGGCCGATGGAGATGCCGACCGTTGCCATAGCCTTGGTCCGCTCCTCCTCCCGCGTCAGATCACTCAATAACGCCATCAAAACACTGGCGATGGCGCCCGCGCCCTGAAGAATCCGACCAGCGATTACAACGTATATGGAGTCTGTGGAGGCTGCCAGCAAACTGCCTGCGGCGAAAAGTACCAGCCCGATGTAGATCATCCGTTTACGGCCAACGCGATCAGACAGCATGCCAAACGGAATCTGCAGCAGCGCCTGGCTCAGACCATAGGCACCGATGGCCAGACCAATCAGCGCCGGTGTTGCGCCGTCAAGATCACTGCCAAGAAGCACGAACACTGGCATCACCATAAAGAGCCCAAGCATCCGCATGGCATACACAGATGCCAGTGCTGCAACAGAGCGTCTTTCCAGTGAATTCATGAGATGCCTGACCTGTTACTGTGTCCGGAAACGAGGGTTCAGAAGGGGCACATGCCCTTCAGGAAATCGCCGCGCATTGTAACAGAAGCCATGCAGGCAGGGCATTGTGCATTTACCTGCTTAAAAGTCCCGGGCACTTGGCCGGCCGGGGGCCAAACACGGTATAATTTGCGTTTTTTCCGACTGCGAGGTGTTATGGACCATATCCAGATCAAAGGGGCACGAACCCACAATCTGAAGAACATTGACCTGGATATGCCGAGGGACAAGCTGATCGTTATCACCGGGCTGTCCGGCTCTGGCAAATCTTCTTTGGCGTTTGACACGCTTTACGCCGAGGGACAGCGTCGGTACGTGGAATCACTGTCCACCTACGCAAGGCAGTTTCTGTCGATGATGGAAAAGCCAGACGTGGATCATATTGAAGGCCTGTCGCCGGCCATTTCGATCGAGCAGAAGAGCACCTCCCACAACCCCCGTTCTACCGTCGGTACCATCACCGAAATCTACGACTACCTTCGCCTGCTGTTTGCCCGCGCTGGCGAGCCCCGCTGCCCGGATCACGATCTGCCACTAGAGGCCCAGACTGTAAGCCAGATGGTGGATCAGGTGTTGGCCATGCCCGATGACAGCAAGCTGATGATCCTCGCTCCGGTCATCCGTGACCGGAAGGGTGAGCACCTGCAGGTCATCGACACGATGCGCAGCCAGGGCTTTATCCGCCTGCGGGTGGACGGCCGTGTTTACGATATCGATGACGTTCCAACACTGGACAAGAAACGGAAGCACCAGATTGACGTGGTGGTCGACCGCTTCAAGGTCAAACCGGGGCTTGAGCAACGGCTTGCCGAGAGTTTTGAAACCGCTCTGGGCCTGGCTGATGGCATCGCGCTCGTTGCCCCCATGGATAATGAGGGAAACGAACATACGTTTTCTGCCCGCTACGCGTGTACCCAGTGCGGATACGCCATCAGCGAGCTGGAACCGAGACTGTTTTCCTTCAACAACCCTGCCGGCGCCTGCCCGACTTGCGATGGCCTGGGCGTCAAGCAATTCTTCGATGCCGAAAAGATCGTCCAGCACCCAGAGGCCACCCTTGCCGAGGGCGCCATCAAGGGCTGGGACCGCAGGGCCGTGTACTATTTCCAGATGCTGACCAGTGTGGCCGAACATTACGACATCAACATGGACACTCCCTGGGAGGACCTGCCGGAGGATTTTCGTCAGGCGCTGCTCTACGGCACGGGAACCGAAGACGTCCCATTCCGCTATGTAAACTCGCGCGGCCACATCATGGAGAAGGCCCATCCTTTTGAGGGCATCCTGCCAAACCTCGAGCGCCGCTACCGGGAAACCGAATCACAGAGCATGCGAGAGGAACTGGCCCGCAACCTCAGCACGCAGCCCTGCAAAGAGTGCGGCGGCTCACGACTGCGACGCAGCGCCCGGCATGTGTTTGTTGAGAAGAACAACATCTCGGACGTCACCCACATGCCTGTCGGCGACGCCCATGACTATTTCGGACAACTTGCCCTTCCTGGCCGCAAGGGCGAAATTGCCGAAAAAATCCTCAAGGAAGTTCGTCAGCGACTGCAATTCCTCGTTAACGTTGGCCTGGAATACCTGACCCTTGAACGCAGCGCCGATACACTCTCCGGCGGCGAAGCCCAGCGCATACGGCTGGCGAGCCAGATCGGTGCCGGCCTTGTGGGCGTCATGTACATTCTCGATGAACCATCCATTGGCCTGCACCAACGGGATAACGATCGCCTACTGGCCACACTGTTCCATCTGCGGGATCTGGGCAATACCGTTATTGTTGTCGAGCACGACGAAGACGCCATCCGGGCTGCGGATCACGTGATCGATATCGGGCCGGGTGCAGGCGTGCACGGTGGCCACATCATTGCCCAAGGCACGCCCGAAGACATCATCGCCTCCAAGGACTCCCTCACCGGGCAGTACTTGTGCGGCGAAAAAGAGATCGCGATCCCTGAACAACGCCATAGCCGGAAGGGTAAACCACTGGTACTGGCAGGCGCGACCGGAAACAACCTGCAAGGTGTCACATTAACCTTACCGCTGGGTGTTATGACGTGTGTCACCGGCGTTTCGGGCTCCGGCAAGTCCACGCTGATCAACAGCACCCTGTATCCGGTGTGTGCTGCAAAGCTCAACAAAGCCACTAGCCTGAGCCACGCGCCCTATGAATCCCTGAAAGGGCTGGACCAGCTCGACAAGGTCATCGACATCGACCAGAGCCCCATAGGCCGGACACCCCGCTCCAACCCGGCGACCTACACCGGACTGTTCACTCCGATACGTGAACTGTTTGCAGGCACCCAGGAAGCCCGTTCCCGCGGATACAAACCGGGCCGTTTCAGCTTCAACGTTAAGGGCGGTCGTTGTGAGGCCTGTCAGGGCGACGGCGTGATCAAGGTAGAAATGCACTTCCTGCCGGACGTGTATGTCCCCTGCGATGTCTGCAAAGGCAAGCGCTACAACCGCGAAACTCTGGAGGTCCGATACAAGGGCAAGAGCATTCACGAAGTGCTGGAGATGACCGTAGAAGAAGCCCGCGAATTTTTCGACCCGGTTCCGTTCCTCGCTCGCAAGCTGCAAACGCTGATGGACGTCGGGCTATCGTATATCCGCCTCGGGCAAAGTGCAGTCACCCTTTCCGGAGGCGAGGCCCAGCGCGTCAAACTGGCCAAGGAACTGTCCAAGCGCGATACCGGCAAGACACTCTACATTCTTGATGAGCCCACTACCGGCCTGCACTTCTACGACATCCAGCAACTACTGACCGTACTGCAGCGACTTCGGGATCATGGCAACACCATCGTAGTGATCGAGCACAACCTGGACGTGATCAAGACGGCGGACTGGATCATTGACCTTGGGCCCGAAGGCGGCTCCGGTGGCGGTCAGATCATTGCGGAAGGGACGCCAGAGCATGTTGCCGCAGAGACGGGGTCACATACCGGGCGGTACCTGAAGGGCGTCTTGGCCCAGAATCGGACATAAACACTACAAGTGATGAGACATAAAAAAACCGGAGGGATTAACCTCCGGTTTTTTTATGGGCTTGGCGAAAACTTAATCTTCGCTTTCGTCCACTTCTTCTGCTTCGATGTCCAGCGGACGACCAACCAGCTCTACAAATGCCATGGGGGCATTGTCGCCGGCACGGAAGCCACACTTCAGGATACGAAGGTAACCACCCGGACGCTCGTTGTAACGGGGACCAAGCTCATTGAACAGCTTGGCAACCGCCGCATCGTCACGCAGGCGAGAAAACGCCAGACGACGATTCGCGACCGAATCATTCTTTGACAGCGTGATCAAAGGCTCCGCTACCCGGCGAAGTTCTTTCGCTTTCGGGAGCGTAGTTTTGATCAGCTCGTGTTCAACCAGTGACGCAGTCATGTTACGGAACATGGCCTTGCGATGCGCACTGGTCCTGCTGAACTTACGACCACTCTTACGATGACGCATTGCTCTGATTCCTTACCTTAAACTAATCGGCGATTAACCGCCCAGGACCCGATCGTCGCCACGAAGGCTAGCCGGCGGCCAGTTATCAAGACGCATACCCAGTGACAGACCGCGGGACGCGAGCACGTCCTTGATCTCAGTAAGCGACTTTTTACCAAGGTTAGGCGTCTTCAGCAGCTCAACTTCAGTGCGCTGAATCAGATCGCCGATGTAGTAAATATTCTCAGCTTTCAAGCAGTTAGCTGAACGCACTGTCAATTCCAGATCATCAACCGGACGCAGGAGAATCGGATCAATTTCTTCCTCTTCCTCAACACGCTCGGGTTCTTTCTCGTGATCGAAATCAACAAACACGGCCAGTTGTTGCTGGAGGATGGTCGCGGCCCGGCGAATCGCTTCTTCCGGGTCGATCGTACCATTGGTTTCCAAATCAATAACCAGCTTGTCCAGGTCGGTGCGCTGTTCTACCCGTGCACTTTCCACGGCGTAGGCAACACGGCGGACCGGACTGAAAGTTGCGTCCAGTTGCAGGCGTCCAATGGCGCGAGTTTCGTCCTCGTCCAGACCCCGCTGATCAGCAGGCTCATAGCCGCGACCACGGGCAACCTTCAGACGCATGTTCACTTCACCATTGGCACTCAGGTGACAGATCACATGTTCCGGGTTGGTGATCTCGACATCGTGATCCAGCTTGATATCACCGGCAGTGACAACGCCCGGGCCTTTCTTGCTGAGGGTTACCTCGGCATCGTCCCGGCCGCCCATTTTCACGGCCACGCCTTTAAGATTCAGAAGAATCTCAATGACGTCTTCCTGAACACCTTCGATCGCGCTGTACTCGTGCAACACGCCGTCGATCTGTGCCTCGGTAATGGCACAGCCCGGCATTGAGGACAAGAGTATCCGACGCAGTGCGCTACCAAGAGTATGACCGAAGCCCCTTTCCAGAGGCTCCAGGGTCACTTTGGCGCGCATGGCGCTTGATTCTTTCACGTCAATGGTACGAGGTGTCAATAACTCATGTACTGAACGCTGCATAGACGCCCCTAATTGCTCTCGTTGCTAACTGGGCTTTACTTGGAGTAAAGCTCGACGATGAGGTTCTCGTTGATGTCGGCCGGCAATTCAGTGCGCTCGGGCACTGACCTGTAAACGCCGGACATCTTGCTGGCGTCGACCTCTACCCAGCTCACCGGTGCGCGGCTGGAAGACAGATCCAGCGCGCCTTTAACGCGAAGCTGGTTTTTTGCCTTCTCACGCACACTCACAACATCACCCGGACGGACCTGATAAGACGGGATGTTCACCAACTTATCGTTGACCAGGATCGCTTTGTGAGAAACGAGCTGACGGGACTCAGCACGGGTAGAACCAAAACCCATGCGATAGACAACGTTATCAAGACGGCCTTCCAGCAGCTGCAACAGGTTCTCACCGGTTGCACCCTTGATGCGGGCGGCCTCTTTGTAATAGTTGCGGAATTGCTTCTCCAGCACGCCGTAGATACGACGAACTTTCTGTTTTTCACGAAGCTGTACGCCATATTCGGACAGACGACCGCGACGCGCGCCGTGCATACCCGGCGGAGTCTCGATGTTGCACTTTGAATCGAGCGCGCGAACACCGCTCTTCAGAAAAAGATCTGTCCCTTCACGACGAGACAGCTTGCACTTCGGGCCTATGTAACGAGCCATAATTCACTGTCTCCTGTGTTAGACGCGGCGCTTTTTGGGCGGACGACAACCGTTATGGGGAATCGGCGTCACATCAGTGATGTTAGTGATCTTGTAGCCGCACGCGTTCAGCGCACGAACCGCAGATTCACGTCCGGGCCCCGGACCTTTAACCTCTACGTCCAGGTTTTTAAGGCCGTATTCAGCAGCCGCATTACCGGCTCTTTCAGCTGCTACCTGCGCAGCAAAAGGTGTACTCTTGCGTGACCCACGGAAACCGGACCCACCAGAAGTGGCCCAGGACAATACGTTGCCCTGACGGTCAGAAATGGTCACGATAGTGTTGTTGAAGGACGCGTGAATGTGCGCGACGCCATCAACAACCGTCTTTTTCACCTTTTTACGGGTACGTGTACCTGGCTTTGCCATGTTTGCCTACCTGTTACTTACGAATAGGTTTGCGAGGACCTTTACGGGTGCGGGCGTTGGTCTTTGTGCGCTGGCCACGGACAGGGAGTCCATGACGGTGGCGCAGACCACGGTGGCAACCGAGATCCTTCAAACGCTTAATGTTCATCTGAACTTCACGACGCAGATCGCCTTCAACGGCCAGCTTGCCTACTTCTGTACGAAGTGATTCAAGCTGCTCGTCGGACAGGTCCTTGACCTTGACGTCCGGCTTAACACCGGTTGCATCGCAAAGCTTCTGGGCTGCTGTCTTACCGACTCCAAAAATGTAAGTCAGAGAGATAACAGCATGTTTGTGATCGGGTATATTGACACCGGCTATACGTGCCATCCAAATTACTCCGCGTTCAAAGCTTTGCTGTGTGAATTTTCCGCCACTATAAAAGGGCGCGAAATAATAGCGCCTGACCCCACCTGAGGTCAAGCGCCATTAATCGTACCCTTTACAATGTCAGTGCTGAATCCGTAAGGATTAACCCTGACGCTGCTTGTGGCGAGGCTCCGAGCAAATGACTCGTACTGAGCCATTGCGACGAATTACTTTGCAGTTACGGCAAATTTTCTTTACCGAAGCGCGTACTTTCATTGTCGACTCCAGTTTTCAAGGGGAACGAAATTATCCGTTCCGACCATAGCCCTTGAGATTGGACTTCTTCATCAACGAATCATATTGATGAGACATCAGGTGCGACTGAACCTGAGCCATGAAATCCATCACCACGACTACAACAATCAGCAGAGACGTGCCGCCCAGATAGAACGGTACATTCCCGGCAACCATCAGAAACTGAGGGAACAGGGACACTGCTGCAATGTACATTGCACCGAACAGAGTCAGGCGGGTCAGCACACCATCAATATACTTGGCAGTCTGATCGCCCGGACGAATGCCCGGAATAAACGCGCCTGAGCGCTTGAGGTTATCCGCAACTTCTTTCGGGTTATACATCAACGCTGTATAGAAGAAGCAGAAGAAAACGACTGCTGCTGCGAACAGAATGATGTATAGCGGCTGGCTAGGTGCCAATGCCTGGGAAATATCACTCAGCCATTCCATGCCCTCGCCCTGACCGAACCACTGCCCCAGCGACGCCGGGAACAGCAGAATGGAGGAAGCGAAGATCGGCGGAATAACGCCTGCCATATTCACTTTTAAAGGCAAATGGCTGGACTGCTGAGCAAATACCCGCCGGCCTTGCTGGCGCTTC
Source organism: Marinobacter sp. UBA2688 (assembly GCF_002352785.1). Classification (NCBI taxonomy): domain Bacteria; kingdom Pseudomonadati; phylum Pseudomonadota; class Gammaproteobacteria; order Pseudomonadales; family Marinobacteraceae; genus Marinobacter; species Marinobacter sp. UBA2688. The sequence goes on along the minus strand of NZ_DELU01000025.1, from coordinate 10,127 downwards.
GCGTAATTGATGGTCAGTCGACGCTGACCACGCTCCATAAACACCACGAAGCCAATTACAGCAACCGCCAGGATACCAATACCCAGAACCACCAACAGACTCATCTCGCCGTTACGCGCTTGCTCCAGGGTCTGCCCTATGGCACCTGGAAGGCCAGCAACAATACCGGCAAAAATCAGCAGGGAAATCCCGTTGCCGACGCCGCGCTCGGTGATCTGCTCACCCAACCACATCATGAACACGGCACCACTGACAAAGGATACCACAGCCACAAAGTGGAAGCTGAAGCTGTCGTTGAAGGTCACACCCTGGGATGCCAGCCCGACAGAAATACCAAAGCCCTGAACCAGGGCCAGGATAACCGTACCATACCGCGTGTACTGGCTTATCTTGCGACGGCCAGCTTCACCCTCCTTCTTCAGTTGCTCCAGCGTCGGACTGACCGCTGTCATCAACTGCATAATAATAGAGGCTGAAATATACGGCATGATACCAAGTGCGAAGATACTCATCCGCTCAAGCGCACCACCGGAAAACATGTTGAACATGCTCAGGATTGTGCCCTGGTTCTGTTCAAACAGTGCCGCCAGACGGTCGGGGTTAATACCCGGCACCGGGATGTGGGCACCGATCCGGTACACCAGCAATGCCAGGAAGACGAACCAGAGCCGCGATCGCAGCTCTGCCAGTCCTTTACCCGCGCCCGCAGGCAATGATGCGTTCTTGGCCATTTAGTCCTCGACTCGCCTTAGTCTTCGACTTTACCGCCCGCGGCAGTGATCGCCTCGCGTGCGCCTTTGGTCACCTTCAGACCCTTGACAGTCACTGCGCGGCTCAGTTCGCCGGACAGAATAACCTTCGCTTCACGAATTTCTTCGCGAACGATGTCAGCCTTCTTCAGGGCCTCGAGATCAGCTACGTCACCGTCGACTTTCGCCAGTTCGTTCAGACGAATTTCAGCCACATAGCGCTGCTGGCGCGAGGTGAAACCGAATTTCGGCAGACGACGGGCCAACGGCTGCTGGCCGCCCTCGAAACCAGGCGCGACACTGCCGCCGGAACGGGCCTTAAGACCCTTGTGACCACGACCACCGGTCTTGCCGAGGCCGCTACCGATACCGCGACCCACGCGCTTGGCGGCAGGACGTGAACCAGGCTCCGGACTAAGTTCGTTCAGACGCATCTTAGTTCTCCTCTACCTGCACCAGGTAGTTAACCCGGTTGATCATCCCGCGGATGGAAGGGGTATCTTCCACTTCCACGGTGTGACCGATTTTACGGAGACCCAGGCCCTTGACGCACAGCTTGTGCTTGGGCTGACAGCCGATGGGGCTGCGGGTCAGTGTTACTTTGATCGTTTTTGCGTTCGCCATGACTTCAACCCAGAATCTCTTCCACGGATTTACCGCGCTTGGCTGCAATATCTTCAGGCGCTTGAGTTGCCTGGAGACCCTTGATGGTGGAACGTACCACGTTCACCGGGTTGGTGGACCCGTAACACTTGGACAGTACGTTCTGCACACCCGCTACTTCCAGTACGGCACGCATAGCGCCGCCGGCGATGATACCGGTACCTTCTGATGCAGGCTGCATGTAGACCTTGGAACCACCATGCTGCGCTTTAACCGCGTACTGCAGGGTATTTCCGTCAAGCGGGATGTCGACCATGTTCTTGCGTGCAGCTTCCATCGCTTTCTGGATCGCAACCGGCACTTCACGCGCCTTGCCACGACCGAAACCAACGCGTCCTTTACCATCACCCACTACAGTCAGTGCAGTGAAGGCAAAAATACGACCGCCCTTAACAACCTTGGCGACGCGATTGACCTGAACCAGCTTCTCCTGGAGCTCAGGCGCCTTCTGTTCGTTAACGCTCATCTTCTCCACCTCTTAGAATTGCAAGCCAGCTTCACGGGCTGCGTCGGCCAGAGCCTGGACGCGACCATGATAACGGTAACCGGAGCGGTCAAAAGCGACCTGCTCTACACCTGCTGCCTTGGCACGCTCAGCAATCAACTGACCGACCTTTTTGGCAGCGTCCACGTTACCGGTTGCACCCTGGCGCAGGTCCTTATCCAACGTGGAGGCAGCCGCCAGCACCTTGCTGCCGTCTGCAGTGGTAACCTGGGCGTACATGTGCCGGGGTGTACGATGTACACACAGGCGGTTGGTGCCCAGCTTACGGATCTTCATGCGCACTTTGCGTGCGCGACGCAATCTTTCGTTATTCGCGCTCATAGTCCCGCCTTATTTCTTCTTGGCTTCTTTGCGTCTGACCTGCTCATCCGCATAACGCACACCCTTGCCTTTGTAAGGCTCTGGCGGACGGAATGCGCGGACTTCTGCAGCGACCTGGCCAACCTGTTGCTTGTCGATTCCGCGAATCACAACTTCCGTATTGGACGGAGTTTCAGCGGTAATCCCCTCGGGCAGCTCATACTCAACCGGGTGTGAAAAACCCAGCGTCAGATTGAGCTTCTTACCTTGCGCCTGGGCACGGTAGCCTACGCCCGTCAGCGCGAGCTTGCGCTCAAAGCCTGTAGACACACCGGTCACCATATTGTTGACCAATGCGCGGGTAGTACCAGCAAGCGCGCGGGACTGTTTGGCTCCATCACGGGGTGCGAAGCGCAGAACGTTTTCTTCCTGCGTGACCTCTACCACATGGTGGATGGTGAATTGAAGCGATCCTTTGGACCCCTTCACATTAATTTCCTGTCCGTTCAGCTTAACCTCAACACCGGAAGGCAGCACGACAGGATTATTGGCAACCCTGGACATGTGTATCTCCTAAAATACGGTGCAGATGACTTCGCCACCCACGCCGGCAGCACGTGCAGCGCGGTCTGTCATTACGCCCTTGGACGTAGAGACAATCGCGACTCCCAGACCACCGGATACCTTCGGCAGCTCCCCAGCGCCCTTGTACTGGCGCAGACTCGGACGGCTGACCCGCTTGATTTCCTCAATAACCGGCTTGCCACCGAAGTATTTGAGGTTAATGGTCAGCTCGGGTTTCGCGTCAGCTGAGACGGAAAAATCGGCTACGTAACCTTCGTCCTTAAGGACCTGGGCTACGGAGATCTTCATCTTTGAAGACGGCATGGCCACATCGGCCTTCTGTGCCATCTGTGCATTACGGATACGGGTAAACATATCCGCAAGCGTATCTTGCATACTCATTGGTATGAGACTCCTGATCTTTTTAGTTGTGCAGCGGCGCGCCGCACCGCTTACCAACGGGCACCTGACCTGCGGTCAGTGTACCTGCCTTACCAGCTTGCTTTGGTCAGGCCCGGGACGTCGCCGCGCATGCCAGCTTCACGCAACTTAATACGTGACAGCTTGAACTTGCGCAGAACGCCGTGGGGACGACCTGTAACCTGGCAACGATTACGAAGACGCGAGGGAGACGCATCACGAGGAAGCTGTTGCAGCTTCATCTGTGCATCCCAACGGTCATCATCGCTGGTATTCGGGTTCTTGATAATCGCCTTGAGTTCGGCGCGCTTCGCTGCGTACTTCGCAACGGTTTTTTCGCGCTTGAACTCGCGGTTCTTCATGGAAACCTTAGCCATTACACTCGTTCCTTATTTCTTGAACGGAAAGCCGAAGGCTTTCAACAGTTCGCGACCTTCATCGTCGGTACCGGCAGTGGTGGTAATGGTGATATCAAGTCCACGGATCTTGTCGACTCTGTCGTACTCGATCTCGGGGAAAATGATCTGCTCACGCACACCCATGCTGTAGTTACCGCGACCATCGAAGGACTTGGGATTCAGACCGCGGAAGTCACGAATGCGGGGTACCGCAATGTGAACCAGACGATCAAAGAAATCCCACATACGCTCACCGCGCAGGGTAACTTTACAACCGATCGGCCAACCTTCACGGATTTTAAAGCCCGCTACGGATTTACGTGCCAAAGTGACAACGGCTTTTTGACCTGCCAGGCGCTCAAGATCCGCCACGGCATTTTCAATCAGCTTCTTGTCACCGACCGCTTCGCCGACACCCATATTCAGGGTGATCTTTTCGATACGCGGCACCTGCATGATGTTCTTGTAGCTGAACTCTTTCTGCAGGGCGGGTACCACTTCCTTACTGTACTGCTCTTTCATGTTAAGCATCGTAACCACCACCGCTTACTGGTTATCGACGACTTCTTTCGTGGACTTAAAGATCCGCACTTTAGCGCCGTCTTCCTTGATCTGGAAGCCTACGCGATCGGCTTTGCCGGTCTGCGGATTAAAAATAGCCACGTTGGAAGCCTGGATAGGTGCTTCTTTTTCGACGATGCCACCTGGGGTGCCGAGCATCGGGTTTGGCTTGGTGTGCTTCTTGATCATATTGATCCCAGAAACAACAACCCGGCCATCGTCCTGAACCTTCAGGACTTTACCACGTTTGCCTTGGTCTTTCCCCGTAGTGACGATTACTTCGTCATCTCGTTTGATCTTTTTCATAACCGGCCTCTGGTCCTTAAAGTACTTCGGGTGCCAGTGAAATAATTTTCATGAACTTCTCATTTCGCAGTTCACGGGTAACCGGTCCGAAGATACGGGTACCAATGGGTGCGTCCTGATTGTTCAGAAGTACTGCCGCGTTTCCGTCGAAACGAATAAGCGACCCGTCGGGACGACGCACACCTTTACGGGTACGTACAACGACAGCTTTCAGGACCTGGCCTTTTTTCACTTTACCGCGGGGGATGGCTTCCTTAACGGTTACCTTGATGATATCCCCAACGCTGGCATAACGCCGATGTGAACCGCCCAGGACCTTGATGCACATCACCTGACGTGCACCACTGTTGTCCGCGACTTCAAGCATTGTTTGAGTCTGAATCATGGTTATTCTCCAGCAGAAACCACTTTGCCGTTACGACAAGACTCACCGTCCGGGCGAGTTACACCTTCGATGCGCGTTCGGTGACTTCCACCAGAGCCCAGCTTTTGGTCTTGGAGACCGGGCGGGTTTCCTGGATTGTAACGGTGTCACCGATGTTGCACTGATTGCTCTCGTCGTGAGCATGAATTTTGGATGAACGCTTCATGTACTTACCGTACAGAGGATGCTTAACCTGGCGCTCAACCAGAACCACAATGGATTTCTCCATTTTGTTGCTCACGACCTTGCCGCTCAGGGTTCTGGCAGTTTGGGTAGCTTCAGTCATGTTACTGTCCTGCCTTTTCATTCATAACTGTTTTCACGCGAGCAATGTCACGCTTCACCTTCGGAAGAAGATGAGACTGATTCAGCTGACCTGTCGCCTTACGCATGCGCAGGTTGAACTGCTCCTTCAGGAGGTCGATCAGCTCTTTGTTCAGCTCCTCGACTGACTTGTCACGCAGCTCTGTTGCTTTCATCACATCACCGTCCTCGTTACAAAGGTGGTCTGTACGGGCAGCTTGGCCGCAGCAAGAGTGAACGCGTCACGAGCGATTTCCTCGGAAACACCTTCCATCTCATACAGCATCCGGCCTGGCTGAATTTCAGCCACCCAGTACTCGACAGAACCCTTACCTTTACCCATTCGTACTTCGAGCGGCTTGCTGGAGATCGGCTTGTCCGGGAAAATCCGGATCCAGATCTTACCGCCCCGCTTGATGCGGCGAGTCATGGTACGACGCGCTGCCTCAATCTGGCGCGCAGTTATACGTCCACGGCTTGTCGCCTTCAATCCGTATTCACCGAAGCTCACCTTGTTAGCACGGTGCGCAAGACCGGTGTTACGGCCTTTCATTACCTTGCGAAATTTGGTGCGTTTTGGTTGCAGCATTTGAGTGCCCCTTTACTTAGAACCTTTCTTCCCAGAGGCTTTCTTGTCAGCACGGACCTGCTCCATACCACCAAGAATCTCACCTTTGAAGATCCATACCTTGACGCCGATAATGCCGTAAGTGGTTTTCGCTTCGTAGGTCGAGTAATCAATGTCTGCACGCAGTGTGTGCAGCGGTACACGACCTTCGCGATACCACTCGGAACGGGCAATTTCAGCACCCCCGAGACGACCGCCTACCTGAATCTTGATGCCTTTCGCACCCTGGCGCATGGCGTTCTGTACCGCACGTTTCATAGCGCGACGGAACATCACACGACGCTCCAGCTGACCGGCAACGTTCTGCGCGACCAGGCGGGCATCCAGGTCCGGCTTGCGGACTTCTTCGATGTTGATGTGCACGGGCACACCCATCATGTCGCTGACTTCGCGACGCAGACGGTCAACATCTTCACCCTTCTTACCGATAACAATACCGGGACGGGCTGTATGGATCGTGATACGGGCGTTCTGAGCAGGGCGCTCGATCACAATCTTGCTGACAGACGCCTTTACCAGACGCTTGTCCAGGAATTCGCGAACCTGAATATCATTCAACAGGTTGTTCGCGTATTCCGCCTTTTCGGCGTACCACACTGAGTTGTGCTCTTTGATCACACCCAGGCGCATGCCGGTTGGATTTACTTTATGACCCATCTGAGCATCTCCTACTTGTCGGCGACCTTGACGGTGATATGACAGGTGCGCTTGAAAATCCGGTCAGCGCGCCCCTTGGCTCGAGCTTTGATTCGCTTGAGCGTCGGACCCTCATCCACCATAACGGTGGAAACCCGCAAATCATCTACGTCCAGACCTTCGTTGTGCTCAGCGTTAGCGATGGCAGACTCAAGGGCTTTCTTGAGAATGACCGCCGCCTTCTTCGGGCTGAAAGTCAGAATGTTCAGGGCGTCCTCAACAGCCTTGCCGCGTACTTGGTCAGCGACAAGACGCGCTTTCTGAGCTGAGAGGCGAGCGCCCTTGTACTTGGCTGCTACTTCCATTTCTATTACCTCACAATCAGCGTTTAGCTTTCTTGTCGGCCGCATGACCACGATAAGTACGCGTCGCCGCGAACTCACCCAGCTTATGCCCGACCATATCTTCGGTGACATAAACCGGCACGTGCTGCTTGCCGTTGTGGACTGCAATGGTCAGGCCTACCATCTCCGGAAACACTGTCGACCGGCGGGACCAGGTTTTGATCGGCCGCTTGTCGTTAGCTTCCAGAGCTGCCTCGACCTTCTTCAACAGATGCAGGTCTATAAAAGGACCTTTCTTCAAAGAACGTGGCACAGCATTTACCTCTATGTAGTCGTTTACTTGGCTGAACGACGACGTACTATCATCTTATCAGTACGTTTGTTCTTACGAGTCTTATGCCCTTTGGTCGGAACACCCCACGGAGTAACCGGGTGACGCCCGCCAGAGGTACGCCCTTCACCACCACCATGTGGGTGGTCAACTGGGTTCATAGCAACACCACGTACTGTTGGACGTTTACCGCGCCAACGTGATGCACCCGCTTTACCAAGCTGCTTGAGGCTGTGTTCGCTGTTGGACACTTCGCCCAACGTTGCGCGACAGTCAACAAGCACCTTACGCATTTCACCTGAGCGCAGGCGGATGGTGGCATAAGCCCCTTCCCGAGCAACCAGCTGTACGGATGCGCCCGCAGAGCGAGCCAGCTGAGCACCTTTGCCAGGCTTGATTTCGACGCAGTGAATCACAGAACCGACCGGAATATTCCGGAGCGGAAGTGTGCTTCCTACTTTAATCGGCGCGTCGATGCCGGAGCGCACAGGGTCACCAATCTGCATACCTTTGGGAGCGATAATGTAGCGACGCTCGCCATCGGCGTACTTGATCAGCGCAATGTGCGCAGAGCGGTTAGGATCGTATTCCAGGCGCTCGATAGTCGCCGGGATACCATCTTTGGTCCGCTTAAAGTCAATGACACGGTAGTGTTTTTTATGTCCACCACCAATGTGACGGGTAGTGATGCGACCAAAATGGTTACGACCACCCGATTTACTAAGAGTTTCTACCAACGGCTCGTAAGGGCGCCCCTTGTGAAGATCAGGGTTAAAGAGCTTAACAACGTGACGGCGGCCGGCAGATGTTGGCTTGGTTTTGACGATCGGCATTTTACGACCCCTTTACCTTATTCCACATCCAGAAAATCAATGTCCTGACCGTCCGCAAGCTTAACGTAAGCCTTACGAATGTCAGCACGCTTGCCGAAGCCGCGAACGGTACGCTTGAGCTTACCCTTACGGTTCAGAACCTGAACACCTTCGACGGTGACGTTGAACAGCTGCTCAACGGCTTTCTTGATCTCGGGCTTGGTTGCGTCAGGGGCTACACGGAATACCACCTGACCACTTTCCGCGACCAGAGAGGCTTTCTCTGATACGTGAGGCCCAAGAAGAACCTTGTAAATACGTTCCTGATTCATCCCAGCATCTCCTCGATTTTCTTCAGAGCGGGAACAGTCACAACCACTTTATCGAAGGCGACAAGGCTAACCGGGTCAAGGCCGGCGACATCACGCACATCAACGTGCGGGATATTGCGCGAGGCCAGGTGCAGATTCTGCTCGACGTTGTCGGACAGAATCAGCGCGTTACTGACACCGATATCGCTCAGCTTGGCAGTGAAGGCCTTGGTCTTGGGCGTTTCGACATTCATGTCGTCGACCACAACCAGGCGCTCCTGACGGACCAGCTCGGAAAAAATGGAGCGCATCGCTGCGCGGTACATTTTGCGGTTTACCTTCTGCTCAAAACTCTGAGGCTTGGCAGCGAAGGTAACACCACCGGACCGCCACAGCGGACTGCGGATGGTACCGGCACGGGCACGACCCGTACCCTTCTGACGCCAGGGCTTCTTACCACCACCAGCGACTTCCGAACGTGTTTTCTGAGCACGGGTACCCTGGCGCGCACCGGACATATACGCGGTGACAACCTGGTGAACCAGTGACTCATTAAAATCTTTGGCGAACGCAGCGTCGGAAACCGAGATTCCCTTGCCGCTACCTGTAATAGTCAATTCCATCGCACCGCTCCTCAGGCTTTAACTGCAGGCTTGATGACAACATTTCCGCCGGTCGCGCCCGGAACGGCACCACGAATCAGCAGAAGGTTGCGCTCGGCGTCGACACGGACGACTTGCAGGTTCTGCACGGTCACCTGCGCATTGCCCATCTGGCCCGCCATCTTTTTGCCCTTGAATACCTTGCCCGGAGTCTGGTTCTGACCGATGGAACCCGGAGCACGATGAGAAAGGGAGTTACCGTGTGTGGCGTCCTGCATGGAGAAGTTCCAGCGCTTTACGCCGCCCTGGAAACCTTTACCCTTGGACTGACCAACAGCATCAACGACCTGGCCATCTTCAAAGATGGAAGCGGTAATCTCTCCGCCTGCAGCCAGCTCTTCGCCTTCGCCATCAGCGAGACGGAATTCCCACAGACCACGACCAGCCTCGACTCCGGCTTTGGCGTAATGGCCCGCTTCGCTTTTAGTCACACGAGAGGAACGACGCTTACCAACGGTTACCTGAACCGCGCGATAGCCATCGCTTTCAAGAGTTTTCAGCTGGGTAATGCGGTTGGGCTCAACCTCAATTACCGTTACGGACACTGCTTGCCCGTCTTCCGTAAAAATACGGGTCATACCGGCCTTGCGACCGACAATTCCAATTGCCATGTTTCACCTCTTAAGTGTACGGGGCTCTCACCCTCTATGGCCTTATGACAGTTACACAGACTAACGCTTGGCGTTAGCCGAGGCTGATCTGAACGTCTACACCTGCTGCCAGATCCAGCTTCATCAAAGCATCTACTGTCTTTTCCGTCGGCTCGACGATATCCAGCAAACGCTTGTGTGTACGAATCTCGTACTGATCGCGCGCGTCTTTGTTGACGTGCGGTGAAATCAGAACGGTGTACTTTTCCTTCCGCGTCGGCAGAGGGATTGGTCCACGCACTTGAGCGCCGGTCCGCTTCGCGGTATCGACAATCTCCTGCGTTGACTGGTCGATCAGGCGATAATCAAACGCCTTCAACCGGATTCGAATTTTTTGGCTTTGCATGATGCACCAAACTCCACTCGTAGCAGCTACTAGTTAGCCGACCTTCAAAAAAAGGAGCCGCATTGTATGCATAATACCCAGCAGTGTCAACTGCGATGAGCAGCGACTCTACCAGGTCAGATTGTGCGGCTGAAACAGAAAAAGGGGCTGACTTTCAGCCCCTTTTTCCTTAGATCATTCGAATAATTTATTCGATGATCTTTGAGACTACGCC
>NZ_DELU01000004.1:0-37096 GCF_002352785.1 Marinobacter sp. UBA2688 | reverse complement strand
TGCCTGGGGCATGTCTTCGATCCCTGAAGAAGTGAATGTCTCTTGCTCGTCCTGAGCGAAGCCTGAATTATATACGCAATAAGGTGGCCATTAACAGGCCGCCTACCGATCAGCAACCCGCTAATATCCGGTGCTGTTGCTATCCAGCTCGAACACAAAATCCGTCGCCCGGCTGACTTCGGTAGAAAACTCACCCGACGGCAACAATTCGAACCACCGATAGCCCGGCGCCTTATCCTCCACCGAAAACTCCACGGAGCCGGCTGTAAACTGTATGCAGGTCGACGGCGTCGCCAGCAGGCGCGCACTCTTGCGGGTTTGATCCAGTTCCTGATGAATATGGCCCCAGAGGACGATTTTTACCTGCGGGAAACGATCGATCACCTGCCAGAACGCGTCACGATTGCGAAGCCCGATCGGTGACATCCAGCGGGTATCGATTTCAACCGGATGGTGGTGAAGAGCGACCAGTGCTGGCAGGTCGGAATTCTCACTCAGGGTCTTCTCCAGGAACGCCAGCTCAGGCTCCGAAAGCTCACCGAACACCTTCCCGGGAACCGAGGTATCCAGCAGCACAAACTGCCACCCACCCTGGATAATATGGCGCTGATTGGCTCCTCGCTCGGCGGCGATACGGGATAGCAGTGGCGAATCGTCATGATTGCCGGCCATCCAGGCCGTGTCACACTGAAAGACCTCCAACTTGTCGCCAAACAGGCGGTAGGCTTCTTCGCTTGCATCCTGGGCAATATCACCCGTGGCGAGGATAAGGTCCGGCTGGCCATGGTCCCGGAAAACCTGAGCAATCACGGCATCCAGGCTGTCCCTCGTATTGACACCCAGCAGCCCACCCGCCGGATCGGCCATCAGGTGCGGGTCAGTCAGTTGTAGCACCCGGAGGGCACGCTGGTTGTCGTTCTCTGTCATGGCACTCGTGGTTCTTGCGTTTGCGCAACACACACCGGTGAAGCAGACCTACTGGCAGGTTATTGAGTTTTTCCGCCTGCATCCAGAATATTCATCACATTCTGCTCAGGCTTTCCCAGGCAATTGCCGGTTTTGACAACTCTCGCACAGTCTACGAGCACTCTATGCCATTGGATGCAGAGCAGACATACAACCTTAGTCCACGCCCTCTCCGGCGGACCAGGCGGCATGTTCCATCGGCAAGTGCCCGAAACGCAGGCAGTAATCCAGCCAGTCGGCCAGGAAACTGTTGACCTGAACTTTTTCGTCAGGGTGGTGCATGAAACGGTTCGGGTAGTCGTTCACCGGCGCAATCTGTCGATCGCGGTAACAACTGATAACCTCGGCCATGGTTGCATCGTGATAGACCCGAACCGTCAACTGGGGATTATTCAGCCAGCGCCCGGAGTTGTGCACCTGTTCAAGCAGCAGGGTTTCCGTAAACTTTGTGGTTTGCAGCACTTCGATGCGAACACGGCCCAGGTACTGGTCCTCACGATGAAGCTCGAATTCACAAATGGGGCGGCCCTTGGCTTCAAGCCTCCGCAGGCGGTGAAGCCGCATGTAATTGCCATCACACAGCGCGCCGAAACGTCTTAGATCCGGTACATAACGCCGGGGTTTCATTACCCACTCTGTCATATCAGCTCCAACCTTCCCGCAAACGCGGGCGATTCAACTGCAACCACTGCAGCGCGATGATCGCGGCAGCGTTATTGATACGTCCATCATAAATCATTGCGATGGCTTCGTCGGCGCTGAATACATGAGCACGGATATCTTCGTGTTCATGCTCCATGCCAAACAAACCGCCGGCGGATTTGGTGCTGATGCGACCGCAGTATAGGTGGATCAGCTCTGTGCTCCCGCCGGGAGACACAAGATAGTCGCAGATTTTGTCCAGCGGTTTAAACGTCAGGCCGGCTTCTTCCTGGCCTTCTCGCTGGGCAACATCTTCGGGCGACTCACCCTCCTCGTTCATGCCAGCCACGAGTTCCAGTAACCAGGGAGACTGCTTCCGACCTAAAGCGCCGAGGCGGAATTGTTCGAGAAGAACAACTTCGTCACGATCGGGATCGTAAGGTAATACGCAGGTGGCGTCGCCGCGGATGAAGAGTTCGCGGGTGAATGTTGGCATTTGCCCGCCGTCAAAGCGCGGGTGCGTCAGCCAGAGCTTGTCCATGCGGAAGAAGCCATGGAACACGGTTTCGCGTTTTTCGATTTTTACGTCACGGTCTTTAAACTGGAACGGTTCGGTCATTACTGGTTTCAGATCCGTTTGTGAGAACGATTCTGAACGATAGCCGGATTTACGGGGCTACTGCAAGCTCGGGCCCCAGCCTTAAATCACGGGGAGGCAGCAATTGGGAACCCCTTTTCCAAAACACGCTCAAGCCCGTCCCTGGGGCGCTTGAGCTCCGCCATCCATGGCTCCGCACAGTTTTGGAAAAGGGGTTCCCAATAACTGCTTCGAGCATTTGTGCAATCCTCAAAAAGCGACCAACGAGGCGATGACTGCCAATACCAGATTGAGCCAGGGTGGTGGCCCCGTTCAGAAACGTGCGGAGCCAGGGATGGCGGAGCCCGAGACGCACAGGGACGTCTCGAGTCGTTTTCTGAACGGGGCCACCACCCTGGCTCACACTCCGAACCAAGCAGTCTTACAAAAGGTCAAACCTTGTCATAAAGCTTGGACCCAGCCTCCACAAACTCCCGGGATTTCTCCTTCATGCCGGCATCCACCGCAGACACCTCGTCTAGGCCATTCTCCTTGGCATACTCCCGAACTTCCTGGGAAATCTGCATGGAACAGAACTTCGGGCCGCACATGGAGCAGAAATGGGCCACCTTGGCGGAGTCCTTCGGCAGGGTTTCATCGTGGAAGGCACGAGCGGTGTCCGGGTCGAGGCCGAGGTTGAACTGATCTTCCCAGCGGAACTCGAAGCGGGCTTTGGACAGCGCGTTGTCGCGGATCTGGGCACCGGGGTGGCCTTTTGCCAGATCAGCGGCATGAGCTGCGATTTTGTAGGTAATGATGCCGGTCTTTACATCGTCCTTGTTGGGCAGGCCCAGATGCTCCTTCGGGGTAACGTAGCAAAGCATGGCGCAGCCGTACCAGCCGATCATTGCCGCGCCGATACCGGACGTAATGTGGTCGTAGCCAGGGGCAATGTCCGTGGTCAGTGGCCCGAGTGTGTAAAACGGTGCCTCATCACAGCATTCCAGCTGCTTGTCCATGTTTTCCTTGATCAGCTGCATGGGCACATGGCCCGGCCCTTCGATCATTACCTGAACATCGTGCTTCCAGGCAATCTTGGTGAGCTCACCCAGGGTTTCGAGCTCGCCGAACTGGGCTTCGTCGTTGGCATCGGCAATGGAGCCGGGACGCAGGCCGTCGCCGAGACTGAAGGCCACGTCGTAGGCTTTCATAATTTCGCAGATGTCTTCGAAGTGCTCGTACAGGAAGCTTTCCTTGTGGTGGGCCAAACACCACTTGGCCATGATGGAGCCGCCACGGGACACAATGCCGGTGGTACGCTTGGCCGTCATAGGCACATGATGCAGGCGCACGCCAGCGTGGATGGTGAAGTAGTCGACGCCCTGCTCTGCTTGTTCAATCAGCGTGTCACGGAAAATCTCCCAGGTCAGGTCTTCGGCAGCGCCGCCGACTTTTTCCAATGCCTGATAGATGGGCACGGTGCCGATGGGAACCGGCGAGTTGCGGATAATCCATTCACGGGTTTCATGGATATTCTTGCCGGTAGACAGATCCATGATGGTGTCGGAACCCCAGCGAGTGCCCCAGGTGAGCTTCTCGACCTCTTCCTCGATGGAAGAACTGACCGCCGAGTTGCCGATGTTGCCGTTGATTTTTACCAGGAAGTTGCGACCGATGATCATCGGTTCGGTTTCCGGGTGATTGATATTGTTGGGAATAATCGCCCGGCCGCGGGCAACTTCGTCCCTGACAAATTCCGGCGTAATTTCTTGCGGCAGGGACGCGCCGAAGGACTGGCCCGGGTGCTGATCCTTCAGTAGACCCTGCTCTCGCGCTTCCTGCAGCTTCATGTTCTCGCGGATGGCCACAAATTCCATCTCAGGAGTGATGATCCCCTGGCGGGCATAATGCATCTGGCTGACGTTCTTGCCGGGCTTGGCCCTCAGCGGCTTGCGCTCATCCATAAAACGGAGTGGGTCCAGCAGAGGGTCTTTCATCCGGCGACGCGTGAATTCAGAGGTGTAATCGGATAGCTGCTCTACATCTCCGCGCTCCTCAATCCAGGCGGAACGGATGGGCTTGAGTCCCTTACGCAGATCAATAGTGGCTTCAGGGTCGCTGTACGGACCGGAGGTGTCATAAACGGCGACGGGCGCATTTTTCTCGCCACCCATGTCGGTCGGCGTGTCGCCCACAGTAATTTCCCTCATGGGCACCCGAATATCAGGTCGGCTACCCTGTACGTAGATTTTTCGGGACTGGGGCAGCGGCTTGATGGCTGCAGAATCGACTTTTGCTGAATCGCTAAGATAGGAAGGTATTGTTGTCATAGTGCGTCCCCGGGTTGATTAGGTATACGGGTCGCGCATGACGGGCAGTGATCACAGAACGGTTCTGTGTCGTTGCAGCATATTGTCTCAAATCCCTACGCCGGTATTATCCGGATCAGGTTGCGGGTTCTGCATGGCAATCTCAGCCGGCGGTCAGATGTTCTGACGCCAGCACCCCGTCAAGACGCGAAATCAATGTAATTGACACTTACAATCAGTGCCGACTGCAAGTGTAGAGCTCAGGCCGATTATTGTCCATAATGGCGAGCCTGAAACGCTCAATGGTTATCTGAACATATGTGGCCAGGTATTCCAACACGCCGGGTGATTCACTAACAGGAGACATCATGAAGAAACGACTGCTTTCCGGGCTGATTGGACTGCTCGCAGCCCAGCCTGCACTATCCATGGATCTGGTTGAGACGTACGAGAAAGCACTCTCCTATGATTCCGGCATTGCATCGGCTCAGGCTCAGTTCCAGGCGCAGCAAGCTGCCGTTGACGTCAGTAAAAGCTCCCTGCTGCCGCAAATCACGGCAACAGGGTCAGTAAACCACACAGATTTTGAGCCCCATAACGCATTCAGCGGCTCAGGGAACGATGAGTTGGCGCGACAGTTTTTTTCGGGTGACAGCTACAAGGCTTATCGTTACGGCGTTGAGTTGAGCCAACCTATATTCCAGGCCAGCGACTGGTTTACATACGAAGCCAGCCAATTCCAAACAAAGGCTGCTGAAGCCCAATACAACCTGTCCCAACAACAACTGATTCTCGATGCAGCAACCGCCTATTTCAATGTTTTGCGGGCTCAGGATACAGTTACCACCGCGAGAGCAACTGAAGCTGCCATTCAGCGCCAATATGATCAGGCCCAGGAACGCTTTGAAGTGGGCCTTATCGCCATAACCGAAGTATACGAAGCGCGGGCCAGCTATGACGATGCCAGAAGCCAACGCATCGCTGCTGAAAATCAACTGAACATTGCAAAAGAACAACTGGCGCGACTAACCGGCGATTACCCTACCGCTCTGGAAAACCTTCGGCAGAACTTCCCTCTTAGGCGCCCTGAACCGGCAAACCCAGCATCCTGGGAGTCAAGAGCCCTCAAAAACAACTGGTCTCTTCAAACGACCCTTTTCCAGCTTAACGCAAGTCAGTCCGACCTGAAAGCGGCCAAGTCAGGCCATTTGCCAACGCTTGAGCTTACCGCCTCCTATCGTGAAACTCGTCTCGACAACGCCTTATCAACAACGCAAGAAGGCACTGAGGGCGTCATTGGCCTGTCCCTCAATATTCCTCTATATACAGGAGGAGGAACGAAGGCTAGCGTGCGTCAACAGCGCTCGCTGGTGACGGCTGCCGAACATGACCTGAATACAGCGCGCCGCGATGTACGTGTAAACACGCGCAGCCTGTTCCTGACCATTGACAACAACATTGAGGCCGCCAATGCACTTGAACAGACCATCATTTCCCGCCGCAGTGCATTGGATGCCACCCGTGCCGGTTACGAAGTGGGTACACGGAACATCGTGGAAGTGCTGGATGCGGAACGGAACTATTACGTGGCACTGCGTGACTTCGCCAATGCCCGTTACGACTACGTGATTAACACCCTGAACCTGAAACAGGCAGCTGGCACCCTAAGCCCTCAGGATCTGGTTGACCTGAACAATTGGCTGAGCGCATCAGCGCCGGGGATTGAAGCCATGGCTAACGAACAGGAAACCATCGACAACCCCTCTCAGTAAACTGATGCAAACCAGGCCGGGGCACCATGCCCCGGCCAATAACAAAACGCCGGCATCACACCTTAGACCCGCTTAACAATCCCATCGACCACTTTTTCGAGCGCACCACGGTTGGCATTCACAACCGCCAGCGCGTTGTGCCCCGCCTTTTGAGCAGAAGATTTATCCGAAAAGAGATGAACGACGCACTGGGCAAGAGACTCCGCCGAATCCGTAATAAACAGCCCCTGCCCTGAATCAAGGCGGTCGTAAATGGTTTCGAAATTGAATATGTGCGGCCCGGAAACAACAGGTATTCCCCAAGCGGCTGGCTCCAGCGGGTTGTGGCCGCCGCGCTCAATCAGCGAACCGCCCACAAAGGCCACATCGGAGGCGCCGTACAGCATTAACAATTCACCCATAGTGTCACCAAGATACACCTCGCTCCCCACCTTTCCGCCCCCGTCACTTCCTGACTGGGACCGACGGACAAGAGAGAGCCCCATGGCGTCAATGAGCCTGGCCACATCATCAAAACGCTCTGGATGCCGCGGCACAATCATCAGCAATGCGTTCGGGAAATGCTCGAGGATTTGTTGGTGAGCTTCCAATATCTGGCGATCCTCACCGTCGTGGGTACTGGCTGCGATCCAAACCGGACGGTCAGCGCCCAGCGCCGCCCTCAGCCCCGAAGATTCGGCGCGCACTTCGTCCGAGACCTCAACATCAAACTTGATACTGCCGGTCACCGACACCGACTCCGGCGTGGCCCCAATACGCAGGAACCGGCCAGCGTCTTCCTCTGCTTGCGCGGCTATCCAGCTAATACTGCGGAGCAGCGGGCGAACCAGTGACGCCACCCGCTCATATCCCCGCGCGGAACGGCTGGAAAGGCGCGCATTAATGAGAAAAATGGGCACCTCGCGTTGGCGGCTAAGAGCAATCATATTGGGCCAAAGCTCAGTTTCCATAATCACAAGCGCCCGGGGCCTTACGCGGCCAACAAAACGGCGCACCGCACCGGGTGTGTCATAAGGTGAGAAAGCATAGTGGACCCGGTCACCGAACAAAGCCCTGGCTCGGGCCGAGCCGGTCGGTGTCATCGCGGTCATCAATATGGGGATATCAGGATTACGCCTCAGCAAGGCTTTCACCAGGGGGGCTGCGGCAATGGTTTCACCCACCGATACGGCATGAACCCATATGACCGGCTCATCGAAGGCCTCCACGTACCCCAGGCGCTCCTGCCAGCGCACGAACGCTTCAGGATTGGTACGCCCGATCCACCACAACCGCAGCAACACAAACGGCAGCGCGATGCGGAAAAAAAGGGAGTAGAAAAAATGAAGCATGGTAACTCCGGCCGGGTCGATGCGGCGGTCATTCTACATAAAGCGGTGGCCGGCGTCTGCGACCTGGAATTCATGATTTTCCGCAACTTGCGGATATTGCGGCTTTAGCCGGAGATAATGGCCCTGCTAAACTCCGGTTCTTGCCGTTAAAAATCATCAGGGACTGACACGAGTGAAGACCGCTAAACAGAGAACTCGCGACACCCGCTATACCAGCTACCTTCATCCGCGCTGGTGGCCAACCTGGATCGGGGTCGCCGCCATGTGGCTGGGTGCCCAATTGCCACTGAAGTTACAATGGTGGCTGGGCAAACGGGTTGGTGACATAGCCTATCGCTTTGCCGGCCGTCGCAAGCAAATCACCGATGTGAATATTCGCCTGTGCTTTCCAGAGTTATCCGAAACGGAAAAGCAGGCACTGGTGAAGGCGTCTTTCCGCGCCAACGGCATCGGTGTCATGGAGATTGGGCTGGCCTGGTTCCGCAGTCCCACCAGCTTCATGCCCATTACAGAAGTCCACGGCCTTGAACATGTCGACGCTGCCCTTGCCAGAGGCAAGGGCATCCTGTTGCTGGGCGGTCACTACAGCACCCTTGATTTGGGGGGCGCCCTGGTCACCGAATACATTGAGGCCGACGTGATGCAGCGCGACCATAACAACCCATTGATGAACGCGGTGATGACCCGCGCAAGGGAGCGTCGTTATGGGGTGGCACTGGACAGCCGGAACCTGCGCGGCCTGCTCAAACAGCTCAAAAACAACCGTATCGTCTGGTACGCCACGGATCAGGACTACGGCCGCAAAGGCATCGTTTTTGCCCCATTTTTCGGAGTACCTGCGGGGTCCATCACCGCCACCTCGCGCATAGCCGACCGTAGCGGCTGTGCCGTGGTGCCCTTCAGCCATTTCCGACGGGAACACGCTCCAGGGTACGATATCTACTTCCATCCTCCACTGGAGAACTTTCCTTCCGGAGATGACATGGCGGACGCCACATTGGTGAACAAGACCATCGAAAACGAAATCCGAAAACACCCGGACCAGTACCTCTGGATGCATCGCCGCTTCAAGACCCGTCCTTCCAGGGAAGATCCGAACCTGTACAGCAAGGACGCAAACTGAATGCGCTCCCACACCGGCTCCCCCGCCCCGGTTGTCTGGCTACTGACCGATAATAAGCCTGGCCATCACAACCAGCTGAAAGGGTTGGGCAACCGCCTTCGGGTGCTGGCTGGCGCCAGCGTGAGTGAAATCGATGCGACCGAAGCGCCCCCGCCCTTGTGGCGGGCGCTGCTTGGCGTTGCGCCGGCCATGGATAAAGCCCTGGGAAGACCAAACCTGATTATCGCAGCCGGCAGCGGTACCCACCGCCTGTTGCTATCCCTGCGGCGGCTCCGAAAGGTAAAAACCGTGGTTTTAATGAAACCGGGCTTCCCTCTCAACTGGGTCGATGCGGCCATCATTCCAGAACACGATAAGGTCCCCCCAGCCAGACATGTCCTTGCCACCGAAGGTGTCATAAATGCAATCACGCCCCTGGCCAGAATTACCGACAAACCCGAAGGCCTTGTTCTCGTAGGCGGCCCCTCCCCCCATTTCGACTGGGATGACGACGTTATTCTCGGACAGTTATCCCAGCTAATGGGTCGCTACCCGGAATGGCGCTGGACGATCAGCGGCTCTCGCCGTACGCCCGAAAACCTGTTGATGCGACTGAACGACCTGGCAGGCCCGAAGGTCACGGTCGTGGATCCCAGGCGAACGCACGCCAGCTGGCTTCCCCATCAACTCGCCGCCTCCCGCGCGGTGTGGGTCACACCAGACAGCGCCTCCATGGCCTGCGAAGCTGCCACCTCCGGCGTGCCTACGGGTCTGTTTGAGCTCGCGCCCAAGAATAACAGCCGGGTCGCCCGGGGCATGGCCAGCCTGGTAGAGAAAGGGTACGTCGCGCACTGGAGTGACCATGCCTCGGTTATGGCTGGAAAATTGCGCGGATCGCAGGAGCTTTGGGAGGCTGATAGGGCCGCAAGGTGGCTGATTGAACACTTTTTAAGGGGAGGCAAACGTTGAGGATTCTGCAGGCGTTACCCGCGCTATACAGTGGCGGGGTGGAACGAGGCACCGTGGAGTTCGCCGCCGACCTGGTGAAACGTGGGCACGAGTCCTATGTGGTTTCGAAAGGCGGGCCCATGGCGGAGCAGCTTCGTGGGCAAGGCTCGGAACACATTTTCATGCCAATACACCGGAAGAACCCGGCGTCGTTCGGGCAAATCCTCCCCATGCGCAAGCTGCTGCTGGAGCTGAAACCGGACATCGTGCACGTGCGCTCCCGTATGCCCGCCTGGATCATCTTCCTGGCTCTGAAGACCATTCCAGCCAACCAGCGCCCGGCCGTTGTCTCAACCTTTCACGGCATGTATTCCGTGACCCCCTACAGCGCCATCATGACCCGGGCTGATCACATCATCGCCGTGTCCGGTTGTGTTCGGGATTATGTGCTGAACAAATACCCGGTGCCGGAAGAAAAACTGACCGTCATCCAACGGGGCGTGGACGTGAGTGCTTTTCGACAACGGGAGCTCAGCCCACAATGGCTGGACCGCTGGTTCCGACAGTACCCACAATTGGCCCAGAAAAAGATCATCATGATGCCCGGGCGCATTTCCCGCTGGAAAGGCCAACTGGACTTTCTGGCCATGATGGCGCAGCTGGTGCAAAAACGACCGGACTGCCACGGCATCATTGTCGGCGGCGCTGAACCTGGCAAGGAGCAGTTTCTGGAGGAGCTGGAAAAGGAACGTGCCCGCCTGAACCTGACCGACAAGGTTAGTTTCCTCGGCCAGCGCAACGATATGACCACCCTCTACCTTCTGGCGGACGTGGTCTGCCACATGTCCACGAAACCAGAACCTTTCGGCCGCACCGTTACCGAAGCCCTGGCCTCCGGCACACCGGTGGCCGCCTTTGACCGAGGTGGCGCAGCCGAAACACTGCGCGCCTGTTTCTCCGACGGACTGGTACCGCCAGACAATATAGAAGCGTTTGCCCAGACCGCGCTCGCCCTCCTCGACAATCCCCGACCTGAGATAGAGATACCGTGGCGATTCCAACTGGAAGCACAGACCGAAACCACGCTGAAGGTCTATGAGAACCTTCTTGCGCGGAGGCCTGCGCACCAATGAATGCGCAAGGCCCGCTGACAATCGCGCTGATTATCGCCACGCCCGGCACGGGCTGGGGCGGTATGGAAACGCACACAGCCGACCTCGCGAACGCCCTCTCGACAAGAGGCCACACCGTTCACGTTCTGGCACACAGCCACTACAGCGAACGCTTCGCCTCGCCGGTTTGTTTCCATCCACTGCCCGTTCAGCTCGGCCGACGCAACCCATGGCTGCACTACCGCCTGCGGCGACTGCTTCGCTCCATCCACCCGGACATCGTTCATGCCCAGGGTAACAAGGCCGCAAACCTGATCAGTTCAGCCCGTCATCTGAACAGTGCAACAGTGGGCACGCTTCATGGCACCAAGCGCTCCCATAAGGGGTTTGAGCGGCTGGATGGCGTGATTGGTGTCAGCCGTGATATTACCGACACCATTGCCCACGCCAATGCTCGGCTGATCCACAATGGCTTACCGCCTGTGGACACCTCCGGCGAAGAAAAGACGGAGGCCCCGACCTTCGAAATTCCTGCAGATCGCCCTCTCCTGTTAGCCGCAGGCCGTCTGGAACCAGTCAAACAGTTCGACCGGCTGATTCGCGCCTGGGCCAGGGCCGACTGCGGTGGCAGTCTGGTTATCCTGGGTGATGGTAGCCAGCGTGCTCAACTAGGTACCCTGATTCAGGAGCTGGACGTCTCAGACCACGTACTGCTTCCAGGCCATGAGCTCCATATGAAGCCCTGGCTCCAGGCCGCCACCGCCTGCATCATCAGCTCCAGCCGCGAAGGTTTTCCTTATATCATGGTGGAAGCGCTGATGGCGGGTTGCCCGGTACTGTCAACGCCAGTCAGCGGAGTGGGGGAATTTCTGCCAGAACAGAGTATTGCCGCGTCTGACCGCGTTGAGGATATCGCCACACTGGTTCGCACCAATCTCCGCAGCCCGATGGTTATGAGAGATTCCCAAAACGGCAGTTTCCTGTGGGCCCGGGAGCAACTCAGCCTTGAGGCGATGGTATCGAAGACTGAGGCTTTTTATCGGGACCTGTTGGCCAGTATGTCGACAGCGCGCTGATCACCGTATCCGCCAGGAGTCGATGCCCTGTTTCGGTAAGGTGGGTTCCGTCTGCCATCAGTGACCGGGCTTTCTGCTGCCATAATGGGTGGTAGGCATCGGCAAAAAATGCATTTGGCTCTCGTATGGCTAACTCTCGCAGGCCCTCATTGTAGCGCTCAATGCGCGGGTTCCGGGGCTCGTCGAGGTTCGGCGGCGTGGACACCAACGCGAACAGGGTGTCGGGGGCCGAGCGCAACACACGCTCAATATTGCCCAGATACTCATCCAGCGGCACCTGCTCCACCGCGCCCCAACGATCCTGCAGGTGGAGACGCCGGGCCCATTTCTTCAGCTTTTTGACGAGCTTTCGGGCAAGCTTCCTGCGGGGGCTGTCCGGGTAATAAAGCACATAGGGCGCACCACGAAAGGTGAGCCAGGAATCAACAAGCCCGTACTGAATAAACGCCAATTGATAGTTCCTGGGCGGGAAGGCCTCAGCATACTGAAGCAGCTCACGGGTTGTGCTCATGGTATGACCACAATTGGTGAGCGAAAGACCCAATTGCTTCGCAACGATCTGCGGCCAGACCGGTTCATGATAGTCTTTCAGGCCCTCGGTATTACAATCACCGTAGGCAATACAACCGTTCATAACGTGGCTTCCCGAGGCTTCCGTTGCACAAGGCAATAAAACGAGATTCGGATACGATCCATGATTGACCTGTCAGGCATTGAGCCATTCGCCTCTGGCTACAACCGACACTGCTACCGGCATCCGGATGATCCGGCATTGTGTCTCAAAGTACTGCGGCCTGAAAACATCGAAGTTCGGTTCCAGCGCCAGGCCTGGCCAAAGAAAATGCTCGGCAGAGCGAGGATTGATGACAACCGCCAGGAACTCCGGGCGCATCAACAGCAAGCCATCCGGGCACTGATCAACGATGGCCACGACGAACTGGTCTGGGCACACCTGCCGCAATTTCATGGCGCGGTGGACACCTCGTTCGGCCCGGCAAACATGAGTGAACTCCTCTTCGATGACCACGGCCTACCGGGCGAAACGCTCGAACACTACCTGAAACACCGAGGGTTTGATCAACCGATTCGGGACGCCGCAGGCCGCTTCTGCAACTGGTTACTCGAAACCGGAATCCTCACCCGGAACCTGCTGCCCCACAACCTGGTGATCGCCGACAAGGGCGGACAACCGGAGCTGTTCCTGGTTGACGGGCTCGGCGCCCCCGCCATCCCCGACAAACTGGCCACTCTCCCCGCTTGGCGAGAGCGATACATTGGCCGTCGTATCCGGCGCTTTTACCTGAGGATTGGCTGGGAAACCGGTAATCGCAGCGAGAGTTGGGAGGACTCTCAAAAGCTTTAGGGCAAATGACGAGTCTCAAAGGCCAACGAGCCTTGCCGCACAAGCCGGATGGTGGTAGCTTCCGTTCATTCTTTTTTCAGTTGATTGTCCTCCGATTTATGGCTATGTCCAAAGCATCGTTTTTGATCACTATCCTTGGGCTTGCCGGCAAGCTGCCACTACGTGCGGCCCAGTTGGCCGGCCGCTTTCTGGGCACTATCGCATGGACGTTCAGAACGAATTCTCGGCGTGTCACCGAGATCAATCTCGGCATTGCCTTTCCAGATCTTACGAACGATCAGCATCAGAACATGGCTCGCTCCAGTCTACGTCATACCGGACAGACCATGATGGAAATTCCACTGATGTGGGAATGGCCGGTCGAACGCTGCCTTGGCCTGATTCGGGAAATCGAAGGCGAGGAACTACTGGAAAATGCGAAGAAGGACGGCCGTGGCTTACTGCTGCTGGCCCCACATCTGGGCAACTGGGAACTCACAGGACTTTACTTTTCGTCACGCTACCGTATGGCGGCGCTGTACAGTCCGCCACATATCAAGGAATTTGAGGACTATATGATCCGGGTTCGCGGCCGGCTCGGCTCTGAACTGGTGCGTGGCGACCGTCGTGGCCTGGCACGGCTTATTGCCCTTCTACGTGAAG
Organism: Marinobacter sp. UBA2688; assembly: GCF_002352785.1. NCBI lineage: Bacteria > Pseudomonadati > Pseudomonadota > Gammaproteobacteria > Pseudomonadales > Marinobacteraceae > Marinobacter > Marinobacter sp. UBA2688. The sequence continues at coordinate 23,256 of NZ_DELU01000004.1, read as the reverse complement.
GCGAGGTAACCGGCATTCTTCCAGACCAGAGCCCACGAGGAAAAGGAAACGCCTACGCGCCCTTTTTTGGCATGGACGTACGTACCATGACACTGGTTTCCAAGCTGCTGCAAAAGTCCGGCGCCAAGCCTTTGATGACCTATTCCGAACGCCTGAAAGACGGACGTGGATTTCGATTGGTTATTCGCGAGTGTGAAGAAGGCATTGCCGACACAGACCCCCTCATTGCCACTACAGCCCTGAACCGCTCAATAGAGAATGTGGTCAGAGAAATCCCGGAACAGTATCAATGGGAATACAAACGCTTTCGCCATCGTGTTCCTGGGGAAATCAATCCCTATAAACCCGATCGTGTATGCTGAATCGATGGTAAAGGCCTGAAACGTGTCGACTACGGATAGCATGAATATAAGTTCGCGCACCAGCCTTCTTGTTGCACTACTGTTGATGATCGGCCTGGGAGGCGCGCTCGTCTCGTCAAGCGTGCTCTCGGCAGCAACACTGATGCTCTCAGTTATCGGCATCATACTTATAGCACGCCAATCACTCCAGAAAACCGGCTGGGAACCCCCAAGGGAGCTGCGTTTAATCCACTTCGCTTTCTGGTTTTACGTCTCCGTCAGCGCATACTCCTGGGCTGTTGAAGGCTTCGACTATGAAGGCGGAAAAACGCTCGGCACACACGCCCGCTTTATATTGTTCTGGCCGCTCGTTATGGCTCTGAGCCATGCTCGCCTGCGTGCGATCACCGGATTCGCTGCCATCGGATTGATTTCCCTGTCCGTTATCGGTGCATTGATTTATGCGCTGCAGCCAGGTGCAGCAACGCCCACCGGCACTTTGAGTTCACGGTTCGGGGGCGGCATCAACCCAATCAGTTTCGGTAACATTGCACTTCTGGGAGGTATGCTCACCCTGGTAGGCGGGTTGTTTTTCCTGCGCAACGGAAACCGATTCCTGGCGATGGCCTTTATCGCGGGAAGCGTCGCGGCCGTGCTCACGTCCCTACTATCTGAAACCCGCAGCAACCTCCTGGCTCTACCATTTTTGCTTCTCATTGTTATTCCACTGCTTGGCCGAAAGCTCCGGCTGGCTGCTGTCTTGCTTATTCCCATCCTGGTCCTCAGTGCCGTTTTCTCAACGGATCGTACGCTGCAATCAATCGACGCCGCTCTGAATGACCATAGTCTCGATTCGGGAATCGAACTGCGCCTGGAGCTTTGGAATCATGCCTGGGAAATGTTTGTCGAAAATCCCTGGACGGGCGCAGGCCTTGGCGGGTTTAGCCATACCATCAGATCTGCCGTTGACAACGGTAGCGCATCGCCAGCGCTTCTGGATTGCTGCGTTGGTCATGCTCACAACGACCTGATCAACAATGCCGCGACGAGTGGCATTCCCGGCGTCCTAAGCTGGGCATTTCTGATCTTTATTCCTTTGGCGATCTTCAGCCAGCACGTTCGTAGCAAGCATTTCCCCACAGCTCACATTGCTGCGGCCGGTACCATGGTCACGGTGGGCTACTTTTTCTTTGGACTAACGGAAGCCACTTTCAATCGAAGCCTGTTTCTGACCTTCTATCTATTGATCATTTCCGTACTGGCGACCACTCTATTCCATGAATTAAAGGCGTCATACGTTCGCAAGCGCGGATGTCGGGTGTCGACAACCGTAATCACCATGAATGAAGAGGACCACATTGCGGACTGCCTGGTGTCGGCCCGGCAGGTCTCCGACGAAATAATTGTGCTGGACAGTGGCAGTTCTGATCGCACTGTAGAAATTGCACGGCAATACGCCGACATTGTTGAAACCACAGACTGGCCTGGGTTCGGAGTACAAAAACAAAGGGCTCTTGAGAGAGCAACAGGTGACTGGGTGTTATCTCTGGATGCCGACGAGCGGATTACCGAGGAACTGGCCCGCGAAATAAATCATCGTTTGGCCGCCCCGGATGCCGACGCTTATAAGCTCCCCTGGGCCGTTACGATCTATGGCAAAAGACTGGACTTCGGTCGCAGCGGACGCGCCCCTCTACGCCTTTTTCGACGTGAAGGCGTATCCTTTTCGGATGCTTTAGTCCATGAGCGAATTCTTATCCCCGAAGGCCGCAGCATAAAAACACTGCGAGGGCGACTCACCCATTACACCCATCGTGACTTTGGGCACTCCCTGGAAAAGAGCGCAAAATACGCGTGGCTGGGATCCAGGGAAAAGCACCGTCGGGGCAAAAGAACTCGCACCATGCTCTACCCTACCCTAAGGGCGGTCATGACGTTCATACAGGTCTACTTTATCCGTTTTGGTTTTCTCGATGGCTCTGTGGGGTATCTAACGGCGGTCACCTATGCACAGGTGACATTTAATAAATACGCCGGCCTCTGGACATTGAGCCGTAACAAACACCCTGTCGAATAGCTATTTCACATAGTAATAAAGGCAGTACTGATCGAACTTGGCGTCGCCGTCAGCGCAGTTGAGAACCGAGCCGTTGGGTACATTCATAATCAAAGGTGAGACCTTGTCATCCAGACTTGAAAGCATTGTGGCTAGTCAACGCTTCAGCCAACTGATGGTGGCCACTATCATCGGCTTCGTTCTGTTCAAACGATTCTACCGGGATATCGGTGACGTCTTCTTTATGATCACCTTTATTGGCACCTTGTTATCCATTTTCTATAATTTCAAGAAGATAAAAAAAGACCCGATATACATTGCGTTTTTCATCTCCATTGCCATTCCCCTGTTGAGCTGGATCAACAGCATCGTAGCCATCCCTGATCTGGCTATGCCAAAACCGTCCCCGTTCTTCTTCTATAGCTTTTTCATCTTTTGGTTTATCGCCTATTGGACGAGAGGAAATACCAACATAATCGCTGGAATCCTGATCGCTTATTGCTTGAGTGCGCTGGGAATCTTTATCAGCAACTCGAGCGATTTTTTCGGGGAAATATACGCCGGAATCTCCGGTTCCCGTATTGATTTTAATGTAGTTAATGCTCAGCACACCTCGTTATTTTCAGGATTTGGCTTAATTGCATCCATTTTTTTGCTCCTTGCCAGAACGACAACGTCAAAGCACCTGAAACTACTGAAGTCATCGCTTGCCATCGCTTTCTTCCTGTTTTTCCTACTGATTACCGTGATCACCCAGTCGCGTCAGGTTTGGCTCTCCTTGCTCTTGTGTTTTCTCGCAGCCCCTTTAACCCTGAAACTTTTGCCACAGTCACGTATCTCAACTAAAGCTGTGGTGCTTTCTTATATCGCATTGTTTTTCGTACTGATGGCGCTGTCAACGTCGCAAATCGTCTCCAAAAGGATCGGTGCTGAAACTGACAACATAAAAAATGCGGCAACGTTGGACATAGAATCTATTCCTAACAGTGGCAGTGTCGGAATACGGATTAACCTGTGGATAGAAGCCTGGCAGTGGTTCAAAATGCGGCCTCTACTCGGCAGCGGCGAGAATGCCAGAGAGTTGGTTATCTCCGAATCAGATAATTTTTCAGACGCCATGAAATCCAGTTTCAGCCACCTTCACAACTCCCACATCGAAAGCTTGGTCAGCTTTGGAATAGTCGGAACTGTGTTCATTTATTTTCTGATCTTTTTCCCCGTGATCACGGTTTCAAAGAGCCCCAAAGGCGTCACTGGCAATACGTGGCGTATATTCGCAACAACGACGGCCATATTCTGGATAACCGTGAACTGTTTTGAGTCATTTTTCTTTTCCTGGAATGGCATATATGTCTTTTCGGTGTTCTACGGCATTATTTATAGCTTCCAATTCAAAAAAAATGACCGTCTCCTTACAGGCCCTCCGTAAAATTCGGATCAATCTACGATCCCCTGCTTAAACACCTTTGACATTTTCTTGATGTTTCTACAAAGCTTTTCTGACAGTCCTTCAACTACCATACCGACCTAAACCTGAACTGTGCTCGCATTACAGCGAGCGCTTCCTGTGAAACAGCACTGGAATCAGACATGGTCAACTCCCAGGTATCCCCGGGTATCCGCCAGCAGGTGCTTGGCTTTGCAGCCGCAGGCGGCATCGCAACCGCCATTCATTGGGCGTCGATGGCTGGCCTTGTACTACTTGGACTCTCGCCTTTATACGCAACCGCTATTGGAAGCCTGTGCGGCGCTGTTGCCAATTATTTGTTTCAACGTCAGTTAGCCTTTCCGAATGCAGATACCCATGCAAAGACCGTCGGACGCTATGCGTTGTCCTGTCTGCTTGCCTGGATAACGAATTTCATTCTGTTTTCTTTCTTCCATCAGGGCCTGTCCCTGCCAGTCACCGCTGCCCAGATCGTCACAACGACATTCGGGGCGCTATTGAACTTTGTTGTTTACCAGAGGTTGGTCTTCCATGAGCAGACATAGTGTTCTCCCTACCCGTATTAGCAGTAAACAAGTTCTTTCCATCGTCGTACCCGTCTTCAACGAACGAGCAATGCTGCCCGTTTTTCTGGAACGGGTGCTGCCTATTCTTGATTCCCTCACGGTAGCGACCCAACTGGTTTTCGTTGATGACGGCAGCGAAGACGGGAGCGCCAACTACATCTCCAGTTTTCTGGCGCGTCGCAGTGGTATTCGATTGGTAAAACTGACCCGTAACTTTGGCAAAGAAGCGGCTCTCACTGCCGGCCTGGAACATGCGACCGGTGATGCTGTCGTGGTGATTGATGCGGATCTTCAGGACCCACCAGAACTTATTCCAACCATGGTCGAAGCGTGGCAGTCCGGTTCCGATGTTGTATTGATGCAGAGGCGGTCCAGGCACGGGGAATCTCTGCCCAAGCGCCTGAGCGCTCATCTGTTTTACCGGCTGCTCAATCGAACAAGCAGGACAAATATCCCCGTCGATACCGGAGATTTTCGACTGATGAGCCGCAGGGCAGTCGATGCGCTGATGTCTCTGGGCGAACGCAATCGCTATATGAAGGGGCTTTTTGCGTGGATAGGCATGCCCACCACGGTACTTCCTTATGACCGGGCGCCACGAGCTGCGGGAGTTTCCAAGTGGGACTATCCCGGGTTGATCGGGCTCGCGCTGGAAGGACTGACCTCGTTTTCAACATCACCACTGCGCTGGGCCACTGGCGTGGGCCTGCTTGCAGCATCAATGGGTGCCCTTTTCGGGCTCTGGATCGTCGTCAAGGCTACGTTACTGGGTGACGTCACCAACGGCTATCCATCGCTGGTGGCCATCATTACGTTTCTGGGAGGGATTCAGCTTCTTAGTATTGGCATCGTAGGCGAGTATGTCGGCAAAACCTATGTCGAGACAAAGCAACGCCCGATTTACCTCACAGAAGATGTCATGGAGAGCGTCCAGGCAGGAGCTCGACCCAACACCCTGAATCCGGAGCCATATCGCCATGCTAGCTCGAATTAGCCCCTGGTTGCTTGTCCTGTCCGCCATTTTAGCAAGTCGCTTCATCGGTATGGCCCTGTTTCCATTCGCCGACACGACAGAACCACGGTACGCTGAAATCGCCCGGCTGATGGTAGAAACCGGTGACTGGATCACCCCCTGGTTTGAACCGGGCGTACCGTTCTGGGGCAAACCGCCACTGTCGTTCTGGGCGCAGGCCGCGTCAATCCAGTTGTTCGGGCTCTCCGAATTCGTCATCAGGCTACCCTCCTGGATCGCAACCGTCGGTATCGTCTATCTAACCTGGCACTTCGCTTTACTGCTCTGGGGGAAAACAGTCGCTCGTTGGTCCGCTCTGGTCTTCTCTTCCATGGCCCTGACTTACATCAGTGCCGGAGCGGTGATGACCGACGCCTTTCTGGCGCTTGGCACCACGCTTGCCCTCGTCAGCCTTGGTCTCACCCTGAATGGGAAGTCCACTGCCTGGGGATTCCTTTTCTTCGTAGGCGTGGCCATTGGACTGCTGGCTAAAGGCCCGCTCACCTTGGTTTTGATTGGCGTTCCGATTGGCACCTGGCTGGTTATGACCCGAACAGCGCCCGCAAAGCTTGGCCGGCTCCCCTGGCTCTGGGGGTGTACCTTCACAGCTCTGGTTGTTCTGCCGTGGTATGTGCTTGCCGAGTGGAAAACCCCTGGATTTATCGACTACTTTATTGTTGGCGAACATGTTCGCCGGTTTCTTGACCCGGGATGGGCGGGGGACCTTTACGGTACTGCCCATCTGCAACCCAAAGGTATGATCTGGGTTTTCTGGATCTGGGCCAGTTTTCCCTGGGGTCTTATCGCCATCAGCTGTCTGGCGGTGTCCTGGTTTCGAGGGAAGGGCAAGGATTCGATGCGCGCACTGCGCGACCCAAGACTGCTTTTCGTTTTTCTGGCGACCATGGGCCCGCTGTTATTCTTTACCCCTGCTGGCAACACACTCTGGACCTACGCACTCCCCTCCTTGCCGTTTACTGCCATACTGATCGCTTACTGGCTCACCAGGCTGGATTTGGCCCGCTTCAGTAAGTTTTATTATCCATTGGCAGGAGCCGTTCCAGTGTTGATGACCGTATTTGTCTTGCTGGGAACGCAAGGCGTCTATACGCTGAAAACCGAAAAGCAGCTGGTTCTGGAGTACGAAAAGCTGGCCGATCACGACAGCAGTCCACTCTTGTACCTCAATGATCTGCCGTTCTCTGCAAGGTATTATTCCAGAGGAGCTGCACAAGAAATAACATCGGAGGAACTGTCAGCAACGAAAGCCAATCCTCACTATGCGACCTATTTCGTTGCCATTCCGAAGCAAATCTCCCAGGAATCAGTGGTCACATGGCTTCGAGAGGCCAACACAGAATTACTGAACCGGCGATATCGATTAGTGTCGTTTAATCCAAATATCCATCGTCAGGAATTGTCAAAGAATGACCAATAGATCCTTTAGTTCAATCGACAGCCGACGACTTGGCATCCTGATTGTGGAAGACCAGAAAGACCTGGCGGAAAACCTGTTCGAGTTTCTCGGCGACGACCGCTACACCCTGGACTATGCCGCCGACGGGTTGACCGCACTGCACCTGCTGGCAACTCAGACATACGATGTCATTGTTCTGGACCTGATGCTTCCCGGGGTAGACGGTTTCGAGATCTGTCGCCGTATCCGGCAAGATCTACAATGCCAGAAACCGGTCATCCTTATGACCGCGTTGAGCTCACTCGCAGATAAAGAGAAGGGGTTTAACTGTGGTGCTGACGATTACCTGGTGAAACCATTTGAACTCAAAGAGCTACAGCTCAGAATTGACGCTCTTCACCGGCGCTACACCCCGGTTTTCAAGGGACTTCAGGCCGGAGAGCTTCAGTTTGATCCCGGCACGCTCAGCGTACATTATCGGGGAAAATCGACAGAACTTACCGGTACGCCCGCCAGGCTCTTTGAACTACTGATTCGCGCCTATCCCAGCTTTCTCAGTCATGATGTCCTTTCGGAATCAATCTGGGGTGATGAAAATACAGAAACCGGAGGGAACACGCTGCGTACCCATATCTATGCATTACGCAAGACCCTGGAGAAGGCGTTTGGCGATAGCCTGATAAAAACCGTTCATGGGCGCGGCTATCGTTTAATACTGCCTGACCCAAAGGCCATGCCACAATGAAGCAGCATTCACTGTCCCGCCGCCTGTCCGCCACACTGTTTGGCATTGTTGTCATAACGACAACAGTTTCGATGGTCGCCGTCGAGCTCTTTGTAAACGATGTGGAAGACACTATTCGGGGCCTGGAACTGAAACTTGATGCCGAGTACTTCAAAGAGCAAATTACGGAGTCGAGCTTTCAGAGCTGGAAAACCGGTCGCATTGAAGCGTACTTTCTACCAAGTGGCGCACCAGAATCACTTTTGCCCCAGCACCTTCATGACCGTCCCGTCGGATACTCAGACGAAATCGAGTTTGATGACTGGACGAAAATACTGAACGTTGAAACAACCATCAAACCTCCTGGACGGCTCTACGTGTCGGAGGACATCACGATTATGGAGAACAGGGAAGCGGTGATTCAGATCGTGCTGCTCGTTCTGGCTGCAGGGCTGATGTTTTTGGGGCTTTTCGTTTCAGGTATTGCCTCATCTTATCTGCTAAAGCCGCTACGGGCACTGACTCACGACGTGCAGTCAACAGAGCCCGGGGTTTCGATGCAAAGACTCTCACGCGACTACAGGGATCGCGAATTCGACCAGATCGCCGATGCCTTTAATCGCTTCCTTTCGGCAATGGAGACCGTGGTTGAGCGGGAAAAGTCCTTTGTAAAGCTTGCCAGCCACGAATTTCGAACCCCCCTGGCGGTCATTATGGGCGCTTTAGATGTACTGGAGCAGCGCAAAACGCTCTCGGAAGCCGATCAGAAAACCCTGGGACGAATTCGCAGATCTACCCGCACCATGCGGGAAGACACAGAAATGCTATTGAGAATTGCCCGCGGGGAACAGGATAGGGACAACCCTACCAACATTGATATCGTAGCAACGACCCGTGAACTGCTTGTCGACCTCAAGGATCTGAACCCTGCATTTAACGGCCGCACAGTACTCCACCCCCAGAAAGATCGCGTTGTCCTACGTTCAGACCCCGCCCTGGTACGGATGATTATCCGCAATCTGGTTCAGAATGCTCTCGGACACACCAACGGCAGCGTCGACATTTTTATAACGGATCACAGGATTCGCATTCAGGACTTTGGCAAAGGTCTTTCAACCTCGGCAATGGAGGCAATATCAACCGTTGTGGCGCCGGAGACCAGAAAACTCCATCAAAGCAGCTTTGGCCTATTGATTGTGCAACTGGCCTGCGAACGCATTCACTGGGGCCTCCAGGTTGAAAAAACAGACTCCGAAGGCACCGTCATTGTCATTGATACGCAGGATCTGCCCCACTGAGTACCTGCAACGCCGTCGCTATGGTTTATTCACGTCAGGGGTATCATACTTTTGCTCACGATAAAGCCATAGTGGCAGTTGGGCAAATGCCAAAGCCCGTTGAAATTCAGCCTGCGACGGCTCGGCATCGGAGTATTCCGTTTTGCCCGACCCGGGGTCGTAGATGCCCTTCAAGGGCGATTGATCCGGCCTGAGAACCAACACCTGATGATCGCCTCCCATCCACGCATAGTTGTCATTGAACTGCATCATAGCGCGCCCGGCTTTTTCCGGGTGCCTGGTGATGTCCCTCCCTACCATCGGATGGTCCGCTTCCATGCCCATCAATGACAGCAATGTCGGCGCCAAATCGATCTGACTGACCATGGTTCTGATACGCTGCGGCGCAATCTTGCCACCGAGAATTAATCCGGGGATGTGGAAGTTTTTGATAGGAACCAGCTCGTCACCCCATACACGAGCATCATGATCTGCCACAATCAAGAAGACGGTATTCTCCCAGTAGTCCTGCTGGCGTGCCGTCGCAATAAATTCGCCCAGGGCATGATCAGCGTACTTTACCGCATTATTGACGGTGTTCTTCTCGCTGTCATAAAGCGAGATCCGCCCATCTGGAAATTCGAAGGGGGTGTGATTGGAAGAGGAGAATACCAATCTGAAAAACGGCTGCCCGGCGGCGTTCAGTTTTCGCAGTTCTTGATCCGCTTTCCGAAACAGATCCTCGTCGCTTACTCCCCAGCTACCTGTGAACGTTGGGCTATCGTAGTCGAGCTGATCGACAATATGCTGAAAGCCATTGCCTGAGAAAAAGCTCCGCATATTGTCGAAATGCGCTTCACCTCCGTAAATAAAACCGGTGTCATAGCCTTTGCGTTCCAAAAGGCCGGCCAGCGTAAAGAAGTTCGACTGCGACAGTGACAGCTTCACCACACTGCGCGATGCGGAGGGTAGAAACCCGGAGATGACGGCCTCAATTCCGCGAACAGAGCGCGTTCCTGTGGCATAAAGGCTCTCAAACCACCACCCGTCATTTTTCAATGCTTCCAATCTGGGCGTAACCGGCCTGCCCCCGAGGGATTCCACAAATGTTGCGCCCAGGCTTTCTTCCAGGACAATCACCAGATTGATGGGCGACGTCCTTTGATAGCTGGGAGTTTGATGATGCAATGTAGGGTAGTTGTCAGACGAAAACTCGTAACCTTCCAGCCAAGGCGCACTTCTAACCTCATCCAACATCACCTCGTCTGTTATTGACCCGTAGGCCTGATTGCTCTCGGTTTCATGCTTTAAGTTGTAGATGGCAAATGCAACAGACCACGTAGAGTTGATGATCAATGAGTTGACCAGCGGATCTGACGTTAGAGCAAACATGGCCGGATTCGCTGGGCGATGGCCGGTTGTCGAACGCACACACATAAATACCGTTACGACCACCAGCGGCCAGATCAACAGTGCTTTTCTATGGCTTGAAGGCCGGGGTGCGCCCAACCACGAGCGTAATGTTCTCCAAAAAACGGCCACACCAGCAACGGTAAGCCCGAGGCTGAGGAATACCGTGGACTTGTAGCCGGTCCACAGCATGGAAAACACTTCCCGGGGATACTTTAAATACTCGATAAAAAGCCGGTTAGGCCGAACATCGTACTGGTTGATAAAGGCAGGAGTGACTAGCTCCATAAAAATGATCAGCGCGATGACCAGAATTGCCCAGGAGAACGTCAGCTTTTTCCACAGAGCCCAGTTAAATCGGTTCCCTAAAATGGGAAGAACCAACAGCATCGGCGCCACAGCCATCCCCGCGAGAATCAAATCAACTCTCAGCCCATGTAAGAATATACTTGGGAACACGCCTGACTCGGACACTCGGTCGAACTGCCATAGAACAAGCAAACAGCGCGATAGACTACCGACAAGCAGAACAGAACAAAAAACAACCAACAAAGGAAAATAAGCACCCGCCCTCGTAACAAAGTGGCATTTGGGCTTGGCACTACCAGAACGTTCTACGGGCATTGGAATGCAATCCTCGTACTTAAAAGGCTGAATTTTTAAGCGGGAGGTTATTGCATTCGGGGTGGAAGCAGTGTCAGGAAAATGTCAAAGAAATATCAAAAAGTAGAGCGACCTGAGACCCGAAGGTTAAGTCAGGATCGACCGCGAAAAAAGTATTTCTGCCAGGTATAAAGTCGCCCCCAAAAACCAAGATGCTTCGATTTCAAAAAAACAAGTCCGGGAGCGCGCCCCCAACTATGCTGAAACCAGTGGATTAAATAGCTGTTGTCTGGAGCGACGAAGTTCATTGGTTCCTGTTGATAGCCATAGAAGTATTCAACGGGATAGAGCTTGCAACGCTCAAGCTCTTGCAGTCCCTTGTCGACCAGTAAGCTGGTCAGTATTTGGGGGCCAATGTACAACGGCGATTCCCATATCGCACTTTCATAAAAATCAATCAGTGCTGCCAGAATTCTGGAATTCTTTTCGGCATATATCGACGCCGTTCCAAGAAAATCCTGATTCTCATAACCAACGGAAAACTGAAGGCCGGAAAAAAGCGGAAACGGATCTTTTCGGATGGTCACGTCGGTATCAAGGTATAGGCCACCATCACGCTGAAGGACCTTCAACCTTAGGTAGTCGGATACGAATGCGTACAGCTTTTTCTGGTAGCACACCTTTGCGAAGGCACAGGAGTCAACCCATTCGTTTATCGCCTGGTCAGACTCTGTCCAAAGCCTGTAGTGGTAGCCCTGCTTTGACCAGTCATCAATACAGGCATGGGCCAATGGTGGCATTCGACTCCCCAACCAAATGGCATGTATTGTTTCATTCATCACCCGAAAGCCCTATTCGAATCCCCATATTACCTTCTATTTCAACCAAAATTTTCTATTGTAAACATACCGTTGAATCCGCTCACCCAGAGTAAACAACTCCCTGAGGATTGTGACAACAATAGCTCTACGCTGCGTTTTTTCCGTGTAACCGATCATCGATTCAAACTGATGATCGTGATAGACAAAGCCCGGCTCAACGCCACAACACAACACCTTATTTGACCAGTATCGGTCCATATAGATATCAACCGACAGAAAAACCGGCCTCAGCGATTCGATAAACTTTTCTGCGGCGCCTGGGGTCAGGTAATACCCCATGGTGCTCATAGGCCCTTTGGTATAGCGAAGCAATCGAAGTCCTTTCAATTGAGCGTACTCAAATGCCTTGTGATTTCGTGTTTTGTTTTCAAACAGCCTGACGCACCCCGCCTCTTGAGGTAATTCAGGAATATTCTTCAAAAAGATCTTGAACAATCCCTCGTCAAATATGACATCGTCTTCCAGAATTACCAGATTCTGATTTTCCTGAAGACACTTTTGCCAAATTCTGTAATGGCTGGCAAAACAGCCAAGCTGTCCCTGACTTAAAGGAGCTCCTTTCACCCTCAGTCTTTTTTTCTCGTCGTAGAACGGCTCAATGGGGTTTGGATCGCGCTGGCCATCTACCCCCCAAAAGAATTCAAAGGGAATTCCGGCACTGTCCAGAAGGGACTTAATGCGGGCTTGCCGGGCTTTTGCCCGTTCCAACGTGAGCACGATGACTTTGGCTGGGCAGATCCCATCCGGCATAGATTCTATCCCTTTGAAGTACAGGTATCAGTACTCGGCCGACTTCCTCAGCTCACGCTTGAGGCGCCGGCGCACTTTGATTTTTCGAAGGATATTCAACGGCTTTCCCCTGAGCTCTCCCTTCTCACCGGTAAGGAACTCATCGACCGCATCGATCACGCGAGCACTGGACTTGCCGTCACGAAAACCATGCAGTTCATCGCACAGGGCCCTTGCCGCAGACATCAGTTCAGGGGGCCGACCCAATGCTGTTTCCAGCGCTTGCTCAACCCGATCAGGCGAGTTGACGTCAATCAGATATGGACCCGGCATTTTTGTGTTGAGCGTCACCACCGGACGGTCCAGAAACATAAACTCGAACATGATGGAGGATGTGTCGCATAACATCACGTCCGCCTCTGGCAGTATCGGCAGCAAGTCTTCATGGCTCTCGACAAAACGCAGGTTTGGCCCTGCAAGCGCCCGGTACTGATCGGTAATTGCCGGATCCATTTTGGGGTGCAATGTGACGATAAACTGCCAGCGATCATTTTGAGACAGATTTGCGATAGTGCTCAACAACTGGGGAGCTGCAGTCACGGAACGACTGAACGTGGATGCAAAAAATACGACGGGCCGCTCGCCCTCATTCCGTAGACGTTCACCGGTATGCCGGTTATCGAACAGGGGGTCCAACTTGGGCCAGCCGGTTTTGGCAACCGAAAAATACTTATACTGCTGTGCCAACTCGCCAAATTTTTTGGTGTCTTTGCTCGCGTGAGTACAGTAGAGGTCAAAAAAGCCACGAATCCGGTAGTGATCACTTTCGTCCTCGCTGCTATGCCCCCTTTTGTTTCGAGCGAGGCCGTGAAATACCTCAACTTTGATTCCGGGAAAGAAATACGGCACCCAGTCACCAGGGGCAAAAGTCGCACAGGCATCGTATTCCATCACGCCCTTCACAGTTGTCAGGCGGTGCTCATCCGGTAACAGCGGCGCCGCAGAGCAGCCTGCTACAAACCAGGCGGCGTCATCGCCCCGTTTGCGTATTTCTTCCTGTAAAGGCCGCAGAATGGAATACGAGTACGGCTGATTAACAAACAAAAGATAACGACGCATTCAGAACCTGCCCGTCAAAGCGTTATAAAGCTCGCCGGTCTGCTGTACAGTTTGCGAGGTATGAAAATCAGCAGCTATCCGCTCTCGGGCTGCAAGCCCCAACTGGCGCAACAAGCTGCCATCTCGATACAGGCGCTCAAGGGCACTCGCGAGGGCCTGAGAGTGATCAGGAGCCACCACCAACCCGCTGGCTCCATCCTCAACAAGTTCAGGCATGCCACCAACACTTGTCACCACCGGCGCAACTCCATAGGCCATCGCTTCAATCACAGCCCGAGGCAGCCCCTCTCGCTCCGTGGAGGGCAATACAAAGACATTGCTGGCTGCCGCAATGGCCGGCGCATCCCTGCGAAAACCAGTAAAGTGAATTCGAGCAGAACGATTAGTGGACTCCGCCTGAGCTCGCAGATCCTTGTTCTCAGCCATATCGCCCACCAGAATCAGGTGCGCTTCAATGTCATCAGGCAACTTGCAGAATGCGTCAATAAGAACGTCGTAGCCCTTGCGAGGGGAGTTACGACCAGTACAACAAACCACAAAGGCGCCCTCGGGTATACCAAACTCCCCCAGATCAGCTGGCTCAGCCTGGTACCACCCGAGGTCATGGCCCTTGTAGATCCGCTGGAGCTTCGAATCTGGAATACGCATCCACAAAAACTTCAGGCTCGACAGGTAATCTTTAATTGCATCGGCGACGCACACAATTTTACTGACCCGGGGATGCAGAAACGTTATCCAGGATTCGGGGTTCAAAAAACTGATGTTCCCGATCACACCTCGATAGGCCACGATCCTTATGTCCGTGCCTTTCGAGGCAGTCAGGCCACAGGCCAGGGCCCGAGGATTGTACGCGTGTATGACCTCGTAATCTTTCTTCTTCAACTGCTCGCGGATAGCCGCGATGCCTACCTTGTCGAAGCGATCTTCCAGCGCCATCGGTTGAGCGACCATGCCCTCATCCACAAGGCGCTGATAATTTTGCCCTTTCGGATTACACATTACATCCACATCATACCCGGCTTTTTTAAGGCCAATGAATAGCTCGGTTTCCGGGCGATCACATGCGTCAGTCAGACAAAGGACAGCTGGTAGCGGCCCGTTTTTTTGCGTATTACTCAAGCCTCTTGACTCCCGTTATAGCCATTCATTAAAAAATACCAGACGCGCTCCTGAGTTTTCGCGCCAGCCAGTTTCCGAAGAGACCGGGCGAAGCGCTCAAGGTTGGCAGATTTCCAACCCGCAGACGCCGGTGACTGGACAATCCGCCCCTTATCAAAATCAATCAAAAAGAACTCATCCCCTCGCACCAGAACGTTAAAACAATTCAGGTCTGCGTGTTTTACTCCAGCATCGTGGAACCGGCGCAAATTCACGCCGAGATTCCTCCATCCGTTATCATCCAGCGATCCTATCAGGTCAGCTAGTGGCGCGGTGTTGTCAATTCGCTCAATAATAATCGATGCTTGATAATGTAACGGCGACATTCTTCGATACCATGCTGCCACCGGTTTGGGTACAGGCAGCTCCAACTCTGTCAACCAGTTGAGCAGGCGAAACTCGGCAAAGGATCGGACATGCTGTTCCCCCAGAAACACATAAGATGACCTAGAGAGCCTTGTCATCAATCCGCCACGCAGGTATTTCCGCAGCACAACCTGATGGCCGTCGGCATCGACAAACCATGCGCCACCACGTCCTCCGCTACTGACTGGACGTGCCAGTTTTCCCCAGTATTCAGGACTGAACCAAGCCTCTGACACCTGGCCGAGATAATCCGGATGGAGAAGGCAGGCTGAGTGGTTGTCCCGGACGCAAATTTCAGACTCAGCCATGCTCACCCTAATACAAACCAATAACCAAAGAGACGAACCGCTGGTCGCCCTGAGACGATAACCAGCGAGTAGGTTAGAATACGCAGCAGTTTATCAATGAATCACGCCAAAGCTCTACATACATGTTTTCTGAACCTGAAACGGACCGTAACTTGATTAACTCCATCTGTATATTGCGCCTGTCCGCCATTGGCGACGTCACCCATGTCATTCCCGTGGTATTGAGCCTTCAGGAACAGGTGCCCGGCATTAAAATCACCTGGGTAATCGGCAAGATTGAAGCAAAGCTGATTGGCGACCTGCCGGGTGTCGAGTTTGTCGTTTTCGACAAGAAAGCCGGTCGAAAAGGTTATGCGGACTTGCATAACACCCTGAAAAACCGAAAATTTGACGCCTTGCTGCATATGCAGGTGGCCTTCAGGGCCAATCTGGCGGCGGCGATGATTCCGGCAAAGGTGAAAGTAGGGTACGACCGTGCCCGTAGCAAGGACCTTCACAGCCTGTTTATAAACCGGAAAATCGCTCCGGCAGCGCAACAGCACGTGCGGGACTGCCTGGCAAGCTTCCTGGAGCCACTTGGCCTGGAACCCGCCGCACCAAAATGGGTCATTCCATTGGCCTCCGAAGATCATGAGTTCGCCAGGCAGCACCTCGCAACGGACCGCAGGAACCTCGTGATCAGCCCCTGTGCCAGCCACACCCTTCGCAACTGGCCTGCCGAGCGCTATGCCCAACTGGCTGATCACGCCATCCGCACTCACGGCATGAAGGTGATTCTGGTGGGCAGTCCCGCCCCCTTTGAAGCGGAGTTTTGCACAGACATCGAAAACGCTATGGCGGAACAAGCGCACAACATCTGTGGCAAGGATACACTGAAACAGCTCACCGCTCTGTTGGAACGCGCCGATCTGGTCGTCGCACCGGATACCGGGCCGGCCCACATTGCCAGTTCAATGGGCACCGATGTGCTGGGTATTTTCGCGGCCAGCAATCCCAATCGTTCCGGCCCTTACAACTCGCTGCAATGGTGCGTGAATCGATATCCGGAAGCGTTGAAGCGGTTTACCGGAAAAACCGTTGAGCAGGCTCGCTGGGGCGCCAAGGCGGAATTCGAGGGGGCGATGGAACTGGTGACGGTGGAGGACGTGACGGAGATGCTGGATCAGTGGGTTGCCCAGCACTGATGCCGAGCCACTGTCTACGGCTCTCTCGGGCCTTCTCTTTAACCCTCTCCCGCGATGGGAGAGGGTATGACAATCCAGGCGAATGAAAGCACCGCTTTACTTGCGGGCGGTGTAATCCTGATAGGACTTTTCTTCCACAAATCGTGAACCCAGGGCCAGGTTAACGTCCTTCTTGATGGCGGCGCGCTTGTCGTTGGTAACATAGACGGCGCGAGCCAACTCAATAAACTTTACGCCGAAATCCTGAGCAGCTTCCTGATCACGAATGTCGTCTTCGATTTCCCAGAGCGCCTCGTTCACTTCTTTAAGCTGCTTGCGCAGATCTGCGATGGCTGCCTGATCCTGAACGGCCTCGTTCCAGGTGGCGCTCAGTTCGTCCAGCTCGAGCCGAACATTTTTGACCTTTTCCGCGTCTGCAATGCGTTCAGACTTGATCTCCAGAATGGTGATCTTGTCCAGCACTTCGCCGAAGGAGACCGGCACTTTGATAACGTCCGCCATTTGCTCTTCCTGCAGGTGTTGTTAGTGGACCACGGCGTTAGCCGTTAACCGCTGTCAGCCAGTGTGAATGCGCAGGACTCTTGCCCTTCACAGCATCGAAATACATACCCTGCAACTTCTCGGTCAGCGGGCCGCGCTTGCCAGCGCCGATCAAACGGCCATCCAGCTCACGGATCGGCAGCACTTCTGCAGCGGTGCCAGTAAAGAAGGCTTCGTCCGCAATATAGACCTCATCCCGGGTGATACGACGCTCTTTCACCGGAATGTTCAGCTCTTTCGCGAAATCCAGGATGGTCTGGCGGGTGATGCCTTCCAGGCAGGACGTCAGTTCCGGTGTATGGAGCACGCCATCACGCATAATGAAGATATTCTCGCCGGAACCTTCAGCCACGTAGCCTTCGTTGTCCAGCAACAGGGCTTCTTCGCAGCCACTGGCAATGGCTTCATTCAGGGCCAGCATGGAGTTGATGTAATTACCGTTGGCCTTGGCCTTACACATGGTGATGTTGACGTGATGCCGCGTGTAGGAGGAGGTCCGGACCTTGATGCCCAACTCCTTCGCTTCCGGTGACATGTAGGATGGCCAACTCCAGGCGGCGACCATGACATGAACCTTGAGGTTGTCTGCGCGCAGCCCCATACCTTCAGAGCCGAGAAACACCATTGGGCGCAGGTAGGCTTCGTCCAGATTGTTTTCACGCACTGCGGCGATTTGGGCCGCATTCAACTCGTCCTTGCTGAACGGCATGGTCATGTTGAGGATATGGGCGGAGCGGAAAAGACGATTGGTGTGATCTTCCAGGCGAAAAATCGCAGCACCCTTTTCAGTGCTGTAGGCGCGAACACCCTCGAAGCAACCCAGGCCGTAGTGTAGGGTGTGGGTCAGCACGTGAGTTTTGGCTTCCCGCCAGGGAACCATTTCACCATCCAGCCAGATCAGGCCATCGCGATCAGCCATCGACATTGTTTCTGCTCCTAAAGCACTCTATTCGGGAAACCGGCATTCTAGCAGGAAAACTCGGGGTTACGAAGGGGCGCAATCACTCCTCCATCACTCCTCCATCACTTCTCAATCACCCCAACATAACCCGATTCCACATACTTTGGATGTAATCACGCTCTTCGGGAAACGCATCACCCGCCACCTGGCTGTTCAGGTTCTGCAGTGCCCGCCGGTGTATGGTGGAGCGCAGGGTGATAAACGTTTCCCTGAGTTTTTCAGTGTCTTCCACCGGCAAAACCTCCACCCGGCCCAGCTCCTCCATCTGGCGAATATTATCGGACCACTGCGTCAATTCCGGATGCTCGGAACAACAGGCCAGCATCAGGTACTGCACCATGAACTCGATATCGATAATGCCGCCATAGTCGTGTTTGATATGGAAAACCTCTGGCACCTTACCTTCGATCTGCGGGGTGCCCAGGGCGGTGCGCATTTTCTCGCGCATGCTGACCACTTCTTCTTTTAGCTTGCCCTGGTCCCTTTGCTGGCACAGGATGTCGGCGCGCAGCTTTTCAAACGCTTCCAACGTTTCCCGGCAGCCTGCCACACCACGAGCACGGGCCAGCGCTTGGTGCTCCCAGGTCCAGGCGTCCTTACGCTGGTACTTCTCAAAAGCAGACAGGGTACTGACCAGCAACCCCGAACTCCCCGATGGTCGCAGGCGCATATCCACTTCGTAGAGTTGGCCAGACGGCGTCTGGGTGTTGAGAATGTGTACGATGCGCTGCCCGAGCCGAGTGTAGAAAACGGCGTTATCGATGGGCTTGTCACCATCCGTTGACTGTTCCGGATCGGCATTGTGGATAAAGACCAGGTCGAGGTCCGAGGTATAGCCAAGTTCGATACCGCCCAGCTTGCCGTAGCCAACGACGGCGAAATCGGTGTCACAGGCAGAACCATCCTTGCGCCGGGGGTAACCATGGCGACTGACCAGATTCGCGAACGCCACGTCGACTACATGGTCCAGCACCACTTCGGCAATCCACGTCAGGTAGTCACTGACCTTCATTAACGGCAGGGTTTCCCGTATTTCCGAGGCGGCCACCCGCAATATGTGAGCCTTTTTGAAGTGTCGCAGAGTTTCCATCTGCTCCTCGAGATCTTCGTAGGGAATCCGCAGCATTTGCTGGCGCAGGTCATCCTGGAGCTCGGTTTTTGCGGGCGGACTGTACAGGCTCTCTGCGTTCAGCAGCTCGTCGAGCAGCAAGGGCGTTTCCGCCAGTTGGCTTGCGATCCAGGGACTCTCACTGCATAGGCGGACCAGTTGGGTCCTGGCTCCCGGATTCTCCAGCAGCAACACCATGTAGGCGGTTCTGCGCAGGATCGCCTCTACCAGTTGGAGAACCCGCGCCAGCGTCTGGGACGGCCCCTCCACGTGAGTAAGCGCTTCCAACAGTACCGGCATGAATTTGTTCAACCGCTGCCGACCTTGAGTCTGCAACGTTTGCAGGGTGCGGGTCCCACGCAGGTCGCTGAGGGCGGAATAGCTGCCTTCGGCGTCCTCAAAACCATGCTCATCGAGCCAGACGGTCGCCGCCTCCTCGTCCATTTCACCCAGCCAAAGTTCCTGCCAGCCGTCATCAAGCGACGCCACCTCGTGCTCTTCATCTTCGATGGCGATGATATCCGCAAAATGCGTGGCCACCCGTCCGCGATGCTTCTCCAGTTCCGCAATGCAGGCCGCCCAATCATCAAACCCCATGATCAGCGCTACACGAGCTCGGGACAGATCGTCTTCCGGCAGCAGTTGGGTTTGCTTGTCTTCCATGCCCTGAAGGGCATGTTCAAGATTGCGAAGGAACACATAGGCCTCCTTCAGCTCCTTCACCACTGCTGACGGCAGCAGCTCCAGCTCTTCCAGCTCTTTCAGGATCACCAGAAGTTCCCGTTGCTGTAATTCCCGCTCCCGGCCGCCCCGGATTAACTGGAAAGCCTGCACCACGAATTCAATCTCACGGATACCTCCGTTGCCGAGCTTGATATTATTTTCCAGCCCCTTACGGCGCACTTCCCGGCTGATCATGGACTTCATGGCACGCAGGGACTCAAACGCACTGAAGTCGATGTATTTGCGATAGACGAAAGGTTTCAAGCTATCCATCAGGACTTGTCCCGCTTGCTGATCACCAGCCACAACCCGCGCCTTTACCATCGCATAGCGCTCCCAGTCCCGCCCCTGGTCCTGGTAATAGGTTTCCAGCGCAGCAAAACTCAACGCCAGCGCCCCACTCTGGCCATAGGGGCGCAGGCGCATATCCACGCGGAACACAAAGCCGTCTGCGGTGATCTGGTCCAGCGCCTGGATCAGCCTCTGGCCCAGGCGGATAAAAAACTGCTGGTTATCAATGGATCGGCGCCCGCCACGGGTTTCGCCCTTCCCCGGGAACGCGAAGATGAGATCAATATCAGAAGAGACGTTAAGCTCGTGCCCCCCCAACTTCCCCATACCCAGAACAATCAAGGGTTGCGGGCCTTCCTTTCCCGTCGCCGGATTTACTCCCCACGGCGTTCCTGATTGCTCGCAGGTGTCTTCGTACAACCAGTCCAGGGCACCCTGGATACAGGTGTCGGCGAAATCACTTGTGGCCGCCATGGTTTCGGCAAGGTCTGCCCAGCGCATCAGGTCCCGCCAGATAATCCGGAACTGTATTTCCGTCCGGAATTGCCGCAACGACGCGTGGAGACTGCCTTCATCAACCACGTCTGACAGGAATTCCTGCCAGCGCTGGCGCAGGTAATCCGCGGTTGTGCGCTCAGTCAGCGGGCGCGAGTGACATAGTGCCGCTACCTGTTCCAGATGGCGCTCAAGGGTGCGCCTGACAAAAGGGCTGCGAGCGACGGCCTGGGCCACATCCTCATCGGATACGCCACCCTGAGTGCCCAGAAAACTGGGCATGCCCTCGGAAAATACCGAAGACCAGGCACCGCCAACCTCATCTGCCAGACTCTTCGGTAAGGAGCGCCACGGCTCGGACATAATGCAAACCCCTGTGTCTCTGTTATATTTCCCGTACTGTATAACGAACTCTCCCCCGACAGAACCGTTGTAAGGACACCGATGCAGAGGAATCGCCGGCCGCTGAACCCGGAACATCAGCTTTCCCACCTGCCTATGTCCGGGATTATCCGGTCACGCATCAAGCGGCTTTTCACCATTCTTGGCGGGCTGCTGGTCACCCAGGTGGTGATCATATGGGCGGCAGAGGACCTCACGCTGTTCGAGTCTGCGTGGATGACCATGACAACGCTGGTTACCGTGGGCTACGGTGATTTTGCGCCGCAGACCATCATCGGACGACTCAGCACCGTTTTGCTGATGTTCATTGCCGCCATCACGCTGTTAACGCTTATCGTCAGTGATTATATTGAATACCGGTTCTACCGCCGGGAACGTATCTTAACCGGACGCTGGATATACGCCATGAAAGACCACATCGTTATCGTCAACACACCGCAGACGGGCGGAGAACAGTATTTTTCTCGCTTTGCCTCCCAAATGCGGGCCGTGCCCGGTTATGAAACCGTTCCCATCATCATATTGACCAGTCAGTTTCCCAACGGGCTTCCGCCCGAACTGGCGGACAATGGCCTGGTTCACTTTCATGGCTCCGGTAGCGACCCGGAAGCTCTCAAGGCAGTGCACGCTGGTGCGGCCCGACATATTATCGTGCTGGCCGCCGACGAATCCGACCCGACCTCCGACAGCCTGACTTTTGATATCGCCCACAGGCTGAGTGAGTCCAACCTTGGCCAGAAAGTCACGGTGGAGTGCGTACGGGATGAAAATCGGGATCGCTTTACTTCTGCGGGTGTCCGTACCGTTATCCGACCGGTTCGAACCTATCCGGAGATCATGGTGCGCTCGGTCATCGCACCGGGGTCAGAGAAAGTCCTTGAGGACTTGTTCAATTATCA
Source organism: Marinobacter sp. UBA2688 (assembly GCF_002352785.1). Lineage (NCBI taxonomy): Bacteria > Pseudomonadati > Pseudomonadota > Gammaproteobacteria > Pseudomonadales > Marinobacteraceae > Marinobacter > Marinobacter sp. UBA2688. The sequence goes on along the minus strand of NZ_DELU01000004.1, from coordinate 1,239 downwards.
ACACGACCACCCCCACCGCTACGAAATTGAACTGGACGACCTGAATTGGGCGGATATCGTCAGCGCGCTGATTCGGCATGGCATCGGCACCGCACTCGCCTATATTGACGACAACAACGAAGTCGTTTGCCACCCGCCCACCGATAAGGAAATTGAAGGCAAGGGCCTGATCGTTCTTGTGAAGTCCAGTGAGACCCCGGACGTGGAAGTGGTGAAAGAAGCCCTGTCCCATTATCGCGACTTCATTAACAAATGGCACAACCTTCAAAAACAGGCCACTCAAGAGGACAGCAACGTCTCCAAAGCGGCCGATCAGCCGTAAACTATGCCGCTGCTATGGCCAGTTGCAACTGGCCAAGTTCCTTGCTGCTTGCCATATCGCCAATAGCGTTTCCCTCAGCCAGCGAACGGAACACACGCTGGTAAAGCTCCCCGACGCCGCGCTCGCCGGCCATCCGAGCTATCGCTCGAAAATCGTCTCCATTCACGGGAGCGGACTGCCCCGTAAGCCATGACACGCTGAGGAGAAAGAGGAATTCATTCACGGACAACTCAGCATTTTGCTCTGCTTTCGAAACCGGGTGATAGAGCCCCGCAAGGTAGTACCCCTGCTCCGCCTTGCTGACAAGGTTCAGAAACACCGGCACTTCATCCGCCAGACGTCGCGCCCACGCCAGTAACAACGAGGCATCTCCGGCCTTAAGCTCAAATTCAACTTCACTGAGCGGGCGGGACTGCCCATCTGCCACGATTTCCCCGGAATCAATGGCTACTTCAACCAGGCTCTCCCCTTGCTCGATCATAACCACACGACGCTGAAAGTTGGTCTCAAAGACAGGCTGCAGTCTGGCAAGGTTCACGCTCTGCCCCACAGGGGTGTCCGCGATGAGTCCCATATTGAGCGTGGTACCGATCAGCGGCCACTCCCACTCCTGGCGACGATGAGCACCATCAACGAACTCACCGCGGGTTTTCAGGGTCTGGATGTGCCTGTCACCCAACTTCCGGATTCGCAGGGCAATCTTCTGGCGGTTGAGATCCCCATCGGGCGTGTCGTAGTAGGTGTTCCCCAATTGCAGGGTCCCGGACTCATAAGTGTTTGGCTGCCCCAATAGCCAGTCAACGACTCGATCCAGATCAGGCTGCGCCACGCTGAGTTTGATTTCCAGTTCCTGAGCCATCCGCCCTCCTGCCGTGTGAATTCTGATTTCAGCATAATCGAGTAGGAGGGGGAGTCAC
>NZ_DELU01000012.1:993-41028 GCF_002352785.1 Marinobacter sp. UBA2688 | reverse complement strand
TGGTGGCAGACCATCAGCATGTCGAGGTGTTCGTCGATGGTGTTGACGGTGTAGGGCCGCGTGGGGTTCGTTGAAGACGGCAGCACGTAATCCTTGGAGCAGGCGGTGATGATATCTGGCGCGTGGCCGCCCCCTGCCCCTTCGGTGTGGTAGGTGTGGATGCAGCGGCCTTTGAACGCGGCGAGGGTGTCTTCCACAAATCCGGATTCGTTGAGGGTGTCGGTGTGAATGGCGATCTGTACGTCGAACTTGTCCGCCACCGTGAGGCAGTTGTCGATGGAAGCCGGTGTGGTGCCCCAGTCTTCATGGAGCTTGAGGCCCATGGCGCCGGCTTTCAGTTGCAGTTCGAGGGACTCTGGCAGGCTGGCGTTGCCTTTGCCGAGGAAGCCGATGTTCATGGGCATGTCGTCGACGGCCTGGAGCATTTTGCCGATGTGCCAGGGGCCGGGGGTGCAGGTGGTGGCGTTGCTGCCAGTGGCCGGGCCGGTGCCGCCGCCGAGCATGGTGGTGACGCCGCTCATCAGGGCTTCTTCGATCTGCTGCGGGCAGATGAAGTGGATGTGGGCGTCAATGCCGCCAGCGGTGAGGATTTTGCCTTCGCCGGCGATGATTTCGGTGCCGGGGCCGATGACGATGGTGACGTCTGGCTGGGTGTCTGGGTTGCCGGCTTTGCCGATGGCGGCGATTCTGCCGTTTTGCAGGCCGACGTCGGCTTTGACGATGCCCCACCAGTCGAGTATCAATGCGTTGGTGATAACGGTGTCCATGACGGTGTCATCAGCCCGCTGGCTTTGGCCCATGCCGTCCCGGATGACTTTGCCGCCACCGAATTTTACTTCGTCGCCGTAGTGGGTGGCGTCGCTTTCAACCTGGATCCACAGTTCGGTGTTGCCCAGGCGGACTCGGTCACCCACTGTGGGGCCGTACATGTCGGCGTAGGCTTGTCTTGTTATCTTCATGCTGTCCCTCTTTTTTGCTTGGGTGCCTGGGTTCTCGTGGCCTGGTGCTTGGGTGCCGGGGGGCCGGTCGGATAGGGCTTTCCAGGAAACGCTACAAGCACATCCATGTGCGCTTGGGCTCCGCCATCCATGGCTCCGCACATTCCTGGAAAGCCCTATCCGCCCGACCCTCAGAGTTCATTCGGGCCTTCTTTAACCCCTTGCTCCTGTTGTCCTCAGTTCTTGTCGAGTCTTCCCATGACTTCTTGGCGGAAACCGTAGATTTCGCGTTTTCCGGCGAACGGGATAAGGGTCACTTCTCTCGTTTGGCCGGGTTCGAAGCGGATGGCGGTGCCGGCGGCGACGTCTAGGCGGTAGCCCCTGGCTTTGGCTCGGTCGAAGTCCAACGCGGGGTTGGCTTCGGCGAAGTGGTAGTGGGAGCCGATCTGGATGGGGCGGTCGCCGGTGTTGCCGACTTCGATGGTGATGCGTTGGCGGCCTTCGCAGAGTTCGATGTCGCCGTCTTTAAGCTGGTATTCGCCGGGGATCATGGCAGCCTCCTCAAACTATGGGGTTGTGGACGGTGACGAGTTTGGTGCCGTCCGGGAAGGTGGCTTCTACCTGGACTTCGTCAACCATGTCGGCCACGCCTTCCATGACGTCGTCGCGGGTGAGGATTTCGGTGCCGGCGGTCATCATTTCAGCCACGGTGCGGCCTTCGCGGGCGCCTTCCATGATTTCGGCGCTGATGAGGGCGACGGCTTCTGGGTAATTCAGCTTCAGGCCTTTGGCCTTGCGGCGCTCTGCTAACAGTGCTGCTGTGAAGAGGAGCAGTTTGTCTTTGTCTCTTGGGGTTAATTCCATTTTTGTTCTCCTCGGGTTCTGGAGTTTGTCGGCAGGAGGGAAGGGGTGCACGGGATACGCGGTGAATACGTCCCTGTACGCTCGGAAAAAACATCCATGTTTTTTACGATCCCGTGCACCCCTTCCCTCCTGCCTTGTCTGAATTCTGAGTTGCCTGTTGGATTAACTTCCGTTGTTCCAAACAGTTATTTCTGACCCTATCGAGCTAGTGCGCTAACTCATTTTTCCGCTTAACAGGGCGGGGCGAACCGTCCGGGGATGTCGAAAACATGGATGTTTTCGTCAAGCGTACATGGACGTATTCACAGCGTGCCCCGGACGGTTCGCCCCGCCCTGTTCCCGCACCAACCATCAAGTCAACCAGATCCGCGGAACAACCGCGGACTGGCCGGCCAACAGAGGTCGAAGTACCTCCCAGGCCCGCTGGCAAACATCCCAGGCTTCGTTTCTTTCATTACCCAGGTACCGCAACAACACAACGCCACGCCGGCGTGTGATGGCCCAGTGGGCTGAAGCCGGCAGTTGTTCACGGATGGCTTCGATGGCGCCGGCTTCGTCTTCCAAACCAACCACCCACAAGGTCGCCTGAACGGTGGCGCCGCCCTGCCCCCATTTGCCTTGGAAACGGGCGTGAGTGGGGTCTAACAGTTGGCGCTCCAGCCATAGCGGTTTGCCGTTCATACTCAGACTGAAGCGTTGCTCCATGTGGCCGGTGACGAACGGCAGGTTGCTGGCCGGGCGGCCCAGGGCGAGAATTTCCCAGCCCAGGCATTTGGCGCCGGTTTCCAGTTCGATGGTGGTGGTCTGCTCGCCCCGGGAGCCGTTGAAGCCGAGGGTCTCCTGGGGCAGATATTCAAGAACGCCGCCGTTGGCGACGTTCAGGTGTGTGTGCTGCGCCCAGGCCACGCCGTTGCGGTCGGCTTTGTAGAGTTTCGCCGCTGCCGGGGTGGTCACCAAGGTGTGGGCGCCGCTTCCAACCGTTACGTTGATAGTCAGGGCATCGCCGCTAACCAGGCCGCCGGGCGGGTGTAGCAGGTACACGTGGCAGCAGCCGGTTTTGCCTTCCGGGTAAAACGGCCGCTGTACCCGCAACGGCCCTTTGAACCGGGTGCGGGTCATGCGGGTAACCTGTGCGCCCTGCTCCTGCCTGGCGTCGAAGGCCAGGTCCAGGGTGGCGGCCCAGCGCCGGGCCGCGTCGAAGCGGTGGCCGGAGTCGTGGGCCTCATTCGTAGTGATGGCTTCGTAGGCGGTCATACCGTCAGGTGCTTCTTGATGAGTTCATCAGACAGCTCAGCAATCTCGCCCTCGGCGACGCGGCGGCCGCGGTCCATGATGGCGAAGCGGTCGGCGTATTTGCGGGCGAAGGGCAGCTTCTGCTCCACCAGCAACACCGTCAGGCCGTCTTCCTTGATCAACCGGCGGATGACTTCGCCGATCTGGGCGACGATGTTGGGCTGGATGCCTTCGCCGGGTTCGTCGAGGATCAGTAGCTGAGGCTCGATCACCAGGGCGCGGCCGATGGCGAGCTGTTGCTGCTGGCCGCCAGAGAGGTCGCCGCCACGGCGGTTTTTCATTTCCTTGAGCACGGGGAACAGCTCGTAAATGCGCTCGGGGATTTTCTTGCTGCCGTCCTTGCGCACGGCCAGGCCGGTGCGCAGGTTTTCTTCCACGGTCAGCAGCGGGAATATCTGCCGGCCCTGGGGCACGTAGCCGATGCCCAGGCGGGAGCGCTCTTCCAGTTTTTGTTTGGTCAGTTCGGTGCCGCCATCAAACTGGATGCTGCCACTGCTGGTGGTTTCCTCCCCCATCACGCATTTCATCAGGGTGGTTTTGCCCACGCCGTTGCGGCCCATCACGCAGGTGCACTGGCCTTTGGGCACGTCCAGTTCCAGCTCCCACAGGGTGTGGCTTTCGCCGTAGAACTGGTTCAGTTTTTCGATCTTGAGCATTACGCCTCCTCCTCCCCGAGATACACCTTGATCACTTCCGGGTCGTTGGAGACCTGGTCCATGCTGCCTTCCGCCAGCACGCTGCCCTGGTGCAACACGGTGACCTTGCGGGCGATGGAGCGCACGAAGCCCATGTCGTGCTCCACCACCACAACCGACTGCTTGCCGGCGAGGCTGGTGAGCAGTTCGGCGGTGCGTTCCATTTCCTGTTCGGTCATGCCGGCGACGGGTTCGTCCACCAGCAGCAGGCGCGGCTTCTGCATCAGCAACATGCCGATTTCCAGCCACTGCTTCTGGCCGTGGGAGAGGATGCCCGCCAGCTGGTTTCGCAGTTCCTGCAAACCGATGGTTTCCAGCACTTCGCCGATGCGTTCGCGAAACTCCGCTTTCATGGCGGCCCGCAAAGTGGGGATCACCCGCTTGTCGGTGGCCATGGCCAGTTCGAGGTTTTCGAACACCGTTAAGGCTTCGAACACGGTGGGCTTCTGGAACTTGCGGCCGATGCCGAGGGTGGCGATCTCCGGCTCGTTCATGGTTAGCAGGTTGTGACGGCTGCCGAACCAGACCGACCCGGTGTCCGGGGCGGTTTTACCGGTGATGATGTCCATCATGGTGGTTTTGCCCGCGCCGTTCGGCCCGATGATGCAGCGCAATTCGCCGTCGTCGATGGTCATGTTGAGGTTGTTGATGGCCCGGAAGCCATCGAAGCTCACATTGACGTCTTCCATGTAGAGGATGGGCCCGTGGCGGGTGTCCACGGGGGAAACCGCCGGGGTCAGGAATTCGAACACCCGGTCGCGGTTGGAAAGCTCCTCGAGAATGCTCATGCGGTCGCCTCCGTGGTGGTTGGAGCGGCTGGGGTGCCTGGTTCATCCTGTTTGCCCTTGCGGCGGCTGGCCAGCAGGCCGGCGATGCCCTTGGGCAGGAACACGGTGACCAGCACGAACAGGCCACCCAGGGCGAACAGCCAGGCATCCGGCATCACGCCGGTGAACACGGTTTTGGCGTAATTCACCAGTACCGCGCCGATCACCGCGCCATAGAGGGTTGCCCGGCCGCCAAGGGCGACCCAGACCACCACTTCAATGGAAAACAGGGGTGAGAATTCGCTGGGGTTGATGATGCCCACTTGAGGCACGTACAAGGCGCCCGCCACACCCGCCAGCATGGCGGAGACCACGAACACGAACAGCTGCACCCGGTCCACCCGGTAGCCCAGGAAGCGGGCGCGGGCTTCGGCGTCGCGGCAGGCGATGCTGACCCGGCCCAGTTTGCTGGTAACGATGCCGCGGCAGATCACGTAGCCAATGGCCAGGGCGATACCGGTGGCGATGAACAGCCCCAAACGGGTGGCGTCGGTACGCAGGTTGAAGCCGAGGATGTCGCGGAAGTCCGTCAGGCCATTGTTGCCGCCAAAGCCCATCTCGTTGCGGAAGAACGCCAGCATCAGCGCGAAGGTCAGCGCCTGGGTGATGATGGACAGGTACACGCCGGTGACCCGCGAACGGAAGGCGAGGAAGCCGAACACCAGCGCCAGCAGGCCCGGGGCCAGCAGCACCATGATGAAGGCAAACCAGGCCATGTCGAACCCGAGCCAGTACCAGGGCAGTTCCTGCCAGTTCAGGAACACCATGAAGTCCGGCAGGATGGGGTCGCCGTAGGTGCCTCGGTCGCCGATCTGGCGCATCAGGTACATACCCATGGCGTAGCCGCCGATGGCAAAGAAGGCGCCATGGCCCAGGCTGAGGATACCGAGGTACCCCCACACCAGATCCACAGCCACCGCGAGCAAGGCGTAGCACAGGTATTTGCCCAGCAGCGTCACGGTGTAGGCGCTGACATACAGGGCGCTGTCTTCCGGCATGGCCACGTGAAGGAAAGTCACGATGGCCAGGGCTGCAAACAGAACGCCCAGGAAAATCTGCGTGGATCGTTCACGCAAGGGTTGAGTCAACCACATACCTTAACCCTCCGCAGCCCGGCCTTTCTGGGGGAAGAGCCCCTTCGGCCGTTTTTGAATGAACAGGATGATGAAGACCAGCACAATGATCTTCGCGAGTACGGCACCGGCCCAGGGTTCCAGCAGCTGGTTGATGGTGCCCAGCGACAGCCCGGCGATGAGCGTGCCCCACAGGTTGCCCACGCCACCGAACACCACCACCATGAATGAGTCGATGATGTAGTTCTGGCCCAGGTTGGGGCCCACGTTGGTGAGCTGGGACAGCGCCACACCGGCCAGGCCGGCGACACCGGAGCCAAGGGCGAAGGTCATGATGTCCACACGGGTGGCGCGGATGCCCATGGAACGTGCCATGGCGCGGTTCTGGGTGACGGCACGCACTTCCAGGCCGAGGCGGGTTTTGCGCATGATCATCATCAGCGCGGCGAAGACGATCAGTGCGAACGCCAGTACGTACAGTCGATTAAGAGTGAGGGAGAGCGCGTCGTTGATCACCAGCGAGCCGCTCATCCAGTCCGGTGTGACCACGGTGCGGTTCTGGGGCGAGATCACGGTGCGCACCAGTTGCTGCAGGATGAGGCTGATACCAAAGGTAGCCAGCAGGGTTTCCAGCGGGCGGCCCTTGAGGAACTGGATCACGCTGCGCTCAATGATGATGCCGGCGGTGGCCGCCACCAGAAAACCGGCGGGAATCGAGAGAATCAGCGCCAGGCCAGGCTGGCCCGGAAACAGTTGCTGCATGCCCCAGGTGGTGTAGGCACCCAGCATGATCAGTTCGCCGTGGGCCATGTTGATGACGCCCATCACGCCGAAAGTGATGGCCAGACCGATGGCGGCCAGTACCAGCACGGAACCCAGGCTGAGGCCAAAATAGAGCGTTTCGGCGGCGCGGTTGAGTTTCAGTTTCTGTTCAATGGTGCCGAGGGCCTGCTCGGCCTTGTCGGCCAGGGCTGGATTATCGCTGCGCACGGCTTCGTTCAGGGCAGCTCGGGCCCGGGGGTGTAGACTGCCGGCCAGCACGTCCACGGCCTCAAGATTACCCTCACCCACTCTGTAAATGGCCAGTGCCTCTTCAATGCGGTTGCGCACCGAGGCGTTCTCTTCCCGTTCCAACTGCGCTTGCAGCGGCTCGACCAGGGAAGCATCCACTTTGCCCATCATGTCCTGTGCGGAGGCTTCACGCACGTCAGGGTCTGCGGCGTTCAGGTCCAGCATGGCAAGAATGCCCTCAAGCTGGCCCCGTATCCGGTTATTGATGGCGATCCGGTCCAGCTCGCGGCGGGACATTTCGCCCATGTTCTCTCCGGTCAGCGGGTTGGCGATTTCCCAGTCCCGGCCCCGGTTGTTCAGTACGATCACGACCTGGCCGGTGTCGTCTATCCGGCTCAGGCGGTTGTTGCCATAAGCTTCGAGCCAGCCCCTGGCTCTTTCATCACCGCTGCTGACGATGGCATTGATGGCCTCTTCCACGCGGCTGGCGGGCGCTTCTGCAAGGTTATTCAGCAAGGCCGTTCCGGGGTCGTCTTCCTGGGCGGAGGCCGGAAGCGAGAGCACGGAAACCAGGGCGATAAGCAGCAATGTGAGCGATCGAAGGATGCTCATGATGGTGTCCTGTCGGTTGAAAGCGAGTTGCGGGAGCGACAACCGGGGCAGCATCGCCGCTCCCGGTTGTCTGTATTGCGCTGTTGGCTGCTATGCCTTATTCGGCTTCTTCAGCCGCCATTTCTCCGGCAGAAGCGCCGCACTTGCCGGTTGCCGTGTTGAAGCTTCCGCAGAACATCGGCTTGCGCCAGTCGGCAATCAGGTCACGGGAACCCGGCAGGAAGTCAGACCAGGCATCGCCAGCCACGGTAGACGGGGTTTCCCAGACCACGGAGAACTGGCCGTTGTCCTGGATTTCACCGATCAGTACCGGCTTGGTGATGTGGTGGTTGGGCATCATGGTGGCGTAGCCGCCGGTGAGGTTCGGTACGCTCACGCCGATGATGGCGTCTTTGACCGCATCCACGTCGGTGGTGCCGGCTTTCTTCACCGCTTCGATGTACATGTTGAAGCCGATGTAATGAGCTTCCATCGGGTCGTTGGTGACGGCTTCTTCGTTGCCGGTGTGCTCGATCCACTGGTCGATGAAGTCGTAGTTGGCATCGCTGTCCACACTCATGAAGTAGTTCCAGGCCGCCAGGTGGCCAACCAGCGGGCCGGTGTCGATACCGGAAAGCTCCTGCTCACCCACGGAGAACGCCACCACCGGGATGTCGGAAGCGGAGATGCCCTGGTTACCCAGTTCACGGTAGAACGGTACGTTGGCGTCGCCGTTGATGGTGGAGACCACAGCGGTCTTCTTACCGGCGGAGCCGAAACGCTTGATGTCAGACACGATGTTCTGCCAGTCGGAGTGACCGAAAGGCGTGTAGTTGATCATGATGTCTTCCTTGGCAACGCCCTGGTCCATCAGGTAGGTCTCAAGGATTTTGTTGGTGGTGCGCGGGTACACGTAGTCGGTACCGGCCAGCACCCAGCGTTCAACACCGATGTTGTTCATCAGGTAGTCCACCGCAGGAATGGCCTGCTGGTTGGGAGCGGCACCGGTATAGAAAACGTTCTCGGAAGATTCTTCACCTTCGTACTGAACCGGGTAGAACAGCAGGCCGTTAAGCTCCTCAACCACCGGCAGTACGGATTTACGGGAAACAGACGTCCAGTTGCCGAAAATCACGTCCACTTTTTCCTGGGCCAGAAGCTCACGTGCCTTTTCGGCGAACAGCGGCCAGTTAGAGGCAGGGTCAACTACAACTGCTTCCAGTTCACGGCCCAGAACACCACCTTCGGCATTCTGCTTGGCGATGAGCATTTCGACGGTGTCTTTCAGCACGGTTTCACTGATGGCCATGGTGCCGGAGAGGGAGTGGAGGATGCCGACCTTGATGGGATCTTCGGCGGCCGCTGCGTTAAGAGACATTGAGAGAGCCAGTGCTGACAGGCCCAGTTTCACGTGTTTTCTAATCGTCATGTTGTGCATCCTTTTCGGATTGATTGGTGTTATTGCCCCAAAATGCACCAACACCTCTGCATCAGCTGTTCCAGAATGAAAAACACGCCTTATTTTTCAGTCAGTTAAATGATATTTGACAACCACTTACCGGGCTTTCGAACCAGCAGTAATGCACCACGATGAATCGCCACTCCGCTAAGCGCACTATTACGATGCGCCAAACCCACAAACCTGCAATTCTATGAACTTAAAAAATAACCTGTTGTTTTAAATATTGTTTTTATTCTGATGCCAACTGGCCTCCGGTTATTGTCAAAAAATGGGGCAACAGAATGGTCAACTCTGGTGCTCCAGACCCTTAATCGTGCACCGGAGCTGTAAACGGGAAAATCCAGAAAATGCATGAACATACGTTCAATCTCCACCTGTCCGTTTGATTACAAATCTGTAAGAGATATCGCACAGATAAGGGAGCGAATGTCCGATTTCTTGAGAATGGCTCCCATGTAGAATGGTCAACGTCAAGGATGAGAAGCCGGCAAGGAAAGCTGGCTCAGGGAAGATAACTCCACGGATCAGGAGTTGCCCAGGGAATCAGGGCCACAGGGACGAACACCAGGGAAGACGCGCACAGGATGTTGCGCAGCCTGAAGGATCAGGCATGGGGTCAGCCACGGGCTCAGGAGCATAGGGAATGTGTTCCTGTCCGTGCACTTCCCCATCTCGCCGGTTACTTTTTCTTTTCCAACCAGCTCCGCCGCTTTTACGTCCTGACGAATAATCAGACACGTAAAATCACTCTCAGGAGCAAAGCAAGAATGAAACGCACCCCTTTTATCGCCATGATGGTCCTTCTGTTCAGCCTGTTCACCGGTTTCGCCCACGCTGAACCCGCCACCATCAACATCAACACCGCCGACATCGAAACCCTGGCCAGTCTCAACGGCATCGGGCAGAGCAAAGCCGAAGCGATTGTGGCCTATCGCGATGCCAACGGTCCTTTCCAGTCCCGCAACGACCTGACCAACGTCAAGGGCATTGGTGAGCGCACGGTTGAAAAGAACGCCGAGCGCCTGACGGTCGAATAACGCTATTCGGGCAGTGGCCGGCTGCCACTGCCCGCTCCCAAGTCACCAGCTACCACCCCACCCGTTTTCCGAGCACGCAGACTCCCCATAAAGTCGCCTGGCAACTACCAGGGCCCCGCCCTATTATTGTGGCTCAGAGAGACAATAATAATCGCGAGCGACGGCACTATGGTTGATCCCATCAAGGTTTACCCGGCCAAACCTTCCAAGGTCTATTTCTACGGCACCTGCCTGGTCGACATGTTCTATCCCGACGCGGGCATGGCCGGCATCCAGTTGCTGGAGCGGGAAGGCATTCAGGTCATCTACCCTGAAGACCAGACCTGCTGTGGCCAGCCCGCCTACACCTCCGGCTATCACGACGAAGCCCGCGCAGTCGCCCGCGCCCAACTCGGGCTGTTTCCGGAAGACTGGCCGATTGTGGTGCCCTCCGGTTCCTGTGGCGGCATGATGCGCAAGCATTACCCGGCGCTGTTCAAGGACACCTCCGATGAAGTCGCGGCCGCTGAAATTGCCGGGCGGGTATGGGAACTGACGGACTTTCTGGTGAACGTGTGCCACATCAAACTGGACGACCTGGGTGAGCCCACCACCGTAGCCATGCACACCTCCTGCTCCGCCCGCCGTGAAATGGGTGTGGCGGAAGTCGGCCCCAAGCTGCTGGGGCAGCTAAAAAACGTCAACCTAGTGGAACAGGTTCGAGCGGAGGAATGCTGCGGCTTTGGCGGTACCTTCGCGGTGCGCCATCCGGAAATTTCCGGGGCCATGGTCAGCGAGAAAGTGGACACCCTGGTGGACACCGGCGCCAAAGAGTTTGTCACCACGGACTGCGGATGTTTGATGAACATCGCCGGGTACGCTGAGAAAAACCAGAAGCCGGTGACCGGCCAGCACATTCTGAGTTTCCTCTGGGAACGCACCAGCAGTGGAGGTGAACAGTCATGAGCGAGACAACACACGGCTCTTCACACCATTCCGCCCACCACATCGATGTGAAAGAGTTCCACCCGCGCGCCCGGGCGGCCATCCACAACCCGCAGGTTCGCCAGAACTTCCGCAAGGCGATGGACGGCCTGATGACCAAGCGCAAGTCCGCCTTTGAAGGTTGGGACCTGGAAACCCTTCGGGACTTGGGCGCCAACATTCGCATGCGGGCCCTGGCCAGCCTGCCGGATTTGCTGGAGCAACTGGAACAGAAGCTGACCGAGAACGGCATTACTGTGCATTGGGCCACCGACGGTGATGAAGCCTGCCGTATCGTACGCGATATCTGCGTGGCGCGGGACGCCAAGACGGCGATCAAGGGCAAGTCCATGGTCTCTGAGGAAATGGAGCTGAACCATTACCTTGAGGAACAGGGCATCGAGGCGCTGGAGTCGGACCTTGGCGAGTACATCGTGCAACTGGCGGAAGAAACGCCCTCGCACATCATCATGCCGGCGATTCACAAGAACACCGGCGAGATCTCCCAACTGCTGCACGACAAAACCGGCACCGACCTTTCCAACGACGTGGAATACCTGACCGCGAACGCCCGACTCCAGTTGCGGGAAAAATTCCGTAATGCCGACGTGGGCATTTCCGGCGTTAACTTCGCCGTGGCCGAAACCGGCACCCTGTGCCTGGTGGAAAACGAAGGCAATGGCCGTATGACCACCACCGTACCGCCCTGCCACATTGCCGTGACCGGCATCGAGAAGGTGGTGCCCAACCTGGAAGACGTGACTGCCCTGCTGGCGCTATTGACCCGTTCCGCCACCGGCCAGCACATTACCACCTACTTCAACATGATTTCCGGCCCCCGCAAGGCCAACGAGATGGACGGCCCGGAAGAGGTTCACGTGGTGCTGGTGGACAATGGCCGCTCCACCATCTATCAGGACGACGAGCTGCTGGACACCCTGCGCTGCATTCGCTGCGGCGCCTGCATGAACCACTGCCCGGTGTATACGCGGGTGGGCGGCCATACTTATGGCACCACCTACCCCGGCCCCATTGGTAAAATCCTGATGCCGCATATGGTGGGCCTTGATGAGGGCCGTCACCTGCCGACGGCTTCAAGCCTGTGTGGCGCCTGCGGCGAAGTCTGCCCGGTGAAGATTCCGATTCCGGACCTGCTGGTGCGGCTGCGCCAGGAATCCGTGGACGGTGACAAGCTGCACCCCGCCAAGGTTCGTGGCCATGGCGCCAAACGCAGTAGCGTGGAAGCCATGATCTGGAAGGGCTGGAGCTGGATGCACGCCAAACCAGGCCTCTATCGCCTGGGCACCAGCTTGGGTGCGCGGTTCCGCAAGCTGCAACCGGGCAAGATTGGCGCCTGGACGCAATACCGAACCGCGCCAAAACTGGCACCCAAAACCCTCCACGAACGGATGAAGGAGCGTGGCCAATGAGTTCCAGAGACGCCATTCTCCAGCGCCTGCGCAACCGCACCGGCGGCGAACTGACCGCCCCGGAATGCGATTTTTCAGTGCTTGATCGTCCGGACTGGAGCACCGCTGAACGGCTGGACATGTTCGAACGGACCATCGAATCGGTTCACGGGGAAGTGCATCGCACCACGGAATCCGGCTGGATTGACCGGTTGGCTGAAATCCTTCAGAGCCGCGGCGCCCAGACCCTGCTGATTGCCAAGGAACATGAGATCGGCCAGGCCCTGAGAAGCGCCACCAAAAACCGCGAGGACCTGCCGCAACTGCTGGTGTACGACGAGCCCATCGAAAGCTGGCAGGAAGCGCTTTTCAATGAGGTGGACGCCGGCATCACCTCTACCCGGGGCGGCATTGCCGAAACCGGGTCGCTGATTCTTTGGCCGACGGCGGATGAGCCCCGGCTGATGAGCCTGGTGCCGCCCATCCATATTGCGATCCTGAAGGCCAGTGAGTTGTACACCACGTTCCACGATGCCATGCAATCCCAGAACTGGGCCGCTGGCATGCCAACCAATGCGCTGTTAGTCTCCGGACCTTCGAAGACCGCTGATATCGAGCAAACTCTCGCTTACGGTGTTCACGGTCCCAAGGAACTCATCGTACTGGTTATTGAATGATCCGAGGCGCATTACTGATTGCCCTGGCCGCCCTGCTCTGGGCGACCACGGGTATCGTGGCAAAATTCCTGTTTTCCGGCTCCGACCTGCAGGCAGTGACACTGGGCTTCCTGCGCCTGGCGGTCGCTTTACCCTTCTTCTTTGGGCTGATGCTGAAGGAGCAGCGCGCGCTCGCTCGCAGTGCAACCTCTCCGCCAAAGTCCACCCGTAAAGCTCTGGTTCCGCTTGTGGCCCTGGGCTTCTTCCAGGCGGTCTATCAGGGCAGCTACCTGCTGGCCGTGGACATGACCGGTGCAGGTATCGCCACGCTGATTGCCCTGTGCCTGGCACCCGTGCTTGTCGCCATCATGGCGGCGCCGCTGCTGGGCGAGAAACCGGGCGTGGTGACAATGCTGGCGTTGGCCGCCGCTATTGCCGGCACCGCGATGCTGGTGATCAGTGACATGGACAGTGCTGGCCATCTTCGCCTGGGTGGCATCCTGGTGGCGGTTCTGGCGGCGCTGGTGTATGCCGGGTTTACGCTGACCAGCCGGCACACGTCCACCGGTACTCCGGTGTTCACCACGGCGTTCATCTGCTTTTTTACCGCCGCGCTGATCCTGCTGCCTGTCGTTGCGCTGAGTGGTGGTTTTGACGGGCTACAGAGCCTGGGCATTTCACAATGGCTGATGGTGGCCTACATCGGTGTGGTGCCAACTTGCCTGGGGTATGTGAGCTTCTTCAGCGGTATGAAGACAACACCGGCTACTCTGTCGAGCATTATCGTGACTCTGGAGCCGCTGTTCGTGGCCACGCTTGCGTGGGTGATTCTGGGGGAGGAATTGGGGGTGATCGGTATTGCCGGGGCGTTGATTCTGACGGCGGCGGTGATCGTGGCCTCTCGCAGCAGTGCCGGGAGTCGTCCCGACACTGCCTGATACCGCCGAGTCAGGCGGTTTACTCTTCCTCTTCTACCCGGCGCTGCTTTTCGAGCATGTTCGGCTGCAGGATTTCGATCCAGTAGCCGTCCGGGTCCTTGATGAACGCCAGGCCCTTCATTTTGCCATCGTCCGGCTTCTTGACGAAGTCCACGCCCAGTTTTTCAAAGCGATCGCAGGCACTGTATACGTCCGGCACCGCTACGCCGATGTGGCCAAAGCCCTGGGGCTCGTCGTTGCCATTATGGTAGCCAAACTCTTCATCGTTTTCGGTGCCCCAGTTGTGGGTCAGTTCGAGCATGGCTTCGCGGCCAAAGATGAAGGTGGTGCGGTGAGCGTCGTCGTTGGGGACCATGTTGGCCTGGCGGTCGTCGAGGTAGGCGAGGAAGTAGAGGGTGAATTTCATTTCCGGGAAGTCGAGTTTTCTGACGAGGCGCATGCCCATTACCCGGGTGTAGAAGTCCATGGAGCGCTCAGGGTCTTTGATGCGCATCATGGTTTGGTTGAAGACGTAGCCTTCGGTTTCGGGGACGGTTGCTTCGTGCAGGCCGGGGGCTTGTTCGAAGTGTTTGGGCATGGGAGCTCCCTTTTATGGGTTCAGGATTCAACCATTATACTTGCGTGCGTTGCGGGGAAATTTCAAGGGCAAAAAAAGGCCCCACAGTCAGAGACACAAAACCTGTGGGGCCTTGGAAACTTTTTTGATTGCATGGTGGGGGGGGCTGGCCAGTGTGGAGGCTTTCTCCCCAGACACGCCGTGAACCCATCCATGGGGGCTCGGCATTGCCATCCCTGGCAATGCACGGTCCGGGGAGAAAGCCCCCACACTGACCGATCGTACTCTTCAGATAACGCCTTTAGGCGTATGCCTCCTGTATTTGTCTCGACTCACGCCAACTGGTGTTCTTCGCCTTCGTAGTACGCCTCTACCCTCGGGTTCATCACCTTTTTCCACAGTGGCGGGATCATGGCCAGGACGACCATGGCGGCGTAACCGGCGGGGAGCTGGGGCGCTATTTCGTGGTGGCGGAGGACCTGGTAGCGGCGTTTGGCCCAGGCGTGGTGGTCGCTGTGGCGTTGGAGGTGGAACAGGAAGACGTTGGTGAGGAAGTAGTTGGAGTTCCAGCTGTGTTCCGGGCCGGTGCGTTCGTAGCGGCCGTTGTCGAGTTTGCGGCGGTGGAGGCCGTAGTGTTCGAGGTAGTTGACGATTTCCAGCAGGTTGAGGGCGATGAAGCTCTGGCCGAGGAAGAACACGGCGCCAAGCCAGCCAAAGGCGACGGTGAAGGCCGTGAAGGCCAGTGCGGTGATGCTGTACCACCAGATGAGTTCGTTGCGCCAGCTGAGGGCGCTATGGCCTTTTTTCTCGAGGCGTTTGGCTTCCAGTTTCCAGGCGTTGATGAAGTTGCGGGCATAGGCCTGGGGCAGGAAGTTGTAGAGGGACTGGTTGTAGCGCGAGGACGAGGCGTCTTCCGGGGTGGAGACGTGAACGTGGTGGCCGCGCAGGTGTTCGACTTTGAAGCCGGCGTAGCTGACCAGTGACAGCAGGAAGCCGCCGGCCCAGGTTTCGAGTTTTCCGTCTTTGTGGATGAGTTCGTGGGCAACGTTGATGCCCAGGCCGCCAACGATGCCGACGGAAAAGATCCAGCCGATGCCACCGGCCACATTGAACAGGCCGGACGCCAGCACGAACATGCTCCACACCAGCAACACCGCAAAGGCGGCAACCCAGCCCAGGGTGATGAACTTGTAGAAGCGTTCGGTGTTCATGCGTGGGGTATCGGCTTCCTCGTCCGGGTTAAGGGCGTCTTTGCCCAGCAGTAGGTCGAGGATGGGGATGATGCCGAAGACGACCACCGGCACGCCCCAGGCGAACAGGTTGACCCATCCGGTGGCTTGCCCGGCCGCCAACAACAGGGGTGGCAGGGCCAGGGGCAGCATGGCGATCAGGTAGCTGTATTTCTTGAGTGTCAGCAGCACTTTCCGGCGGGCGGACTCGGTGCTCAGGATCAATGGTTTCGTACTCACGTGTTTTCCCTCATCGGCTGTTACTTTCGATCTGGGCGATCGCTTCTTGTTAACTGCATTATTGTCCTACAATATAACAGTCGTCAAGAAAACCGTGGTACTTTTTAATCACTGCATTTATCAATACAGCCCCAATCGCGCTATCTCACTGTGATTGCTCCTCTGTTTCGGGGGCTCCGGCCCCATGCAGTTCCCGGCGTCGGTGCCAGTAATTCATGGCCAGCAGTGCCAGCATCGCGACCACACCGGAGATTTCCACCTGCAGGTCTGGGTAAAAGATTGCGATCACCGCGCCACTCAATGCCAGTCGCATCCAGGGTTTCATGTGGGTGAACAGAAAGCCTTCAAGCGCCGCTGCAAAGGCCGCAAGGGCGAGTATGGCGATGAAGCCGTTCCAGAGAACCAGCGGTAACGGCCCCCCTTCGATGATCACGGGGTTGAACACCATGAACAGCGGAATGAGGTAAAGGCCCTTGGCGAACTTCCAGGCCTGTACGCTGGTTTCCATGGTTTTACTGCCCGCGATCGCCGCCCCCGCGAAGGCGGCCAGCGCCACAGGCGGCGTGACGTTGGAATCCTGGGAGTACCAGAACACCAACAGGTGAGCGACCAACAGCGGGATACCGAACTCGTTGGTCAACGCCGGCCCCACCAGCACGATCAGTACGATGTAGCTGGCAGTCACCGGCAGCCCCAGGCCCAGAATCAGGCTGGCGATGACCACCAGGAACAGCGCCATCAGAATGTTGCCGTCGGCGAACGCGATCATCATTGACGAGAACTTGAGGCCCAGCCCGGTCAGGCCGACCACCGCCACCACAATGCCGGCAATGGCGCAGGCAATGCTGACGGGGACCGCGTTGCGGGCACCCAGTTCGAGGCCCTGCAGCAGTTTTACAACGCCTTCACGCAGCGCATCCGTCAGGGCTTTTCCAAGCTGGTTGTCCGCCCGTCCCTGTTTATAGGCAAGGTACAGGCCGTTCAGCCCGGCGATACCAATGATGCCGACCACGGCATAAAACCCGACCCGCATGGGGGAGATGCCCATCACCAGCAGGTACACCAGCATGATGATCGGCAACAGGAAGTACCAGCCGAAAGCCATCACCTCCCGGAGCTGGGGGAGTTCACTGGAAGGCAGGCCCTTCATGCCCTGCTTCACCGCACAGATGTGAACGAGCAGGTACACCGTGGCGAAGTACAGCAGAGCCGGAAACACACTGACTTTTACAATGTCGAGGTACGGCACACGGGTGTATTCCGCAATCAGGAAAGCGCCGGCGCCCATCAGCGGCGGCATGATCTGGCCACCGGTACTGGCTGCGGCTTCAATGCCGCCCGCCTGGGCCGGACGAAAACCCAACTTTTTCATCAGCGGAATCGTAAACGCGCCCGTAGTCACCACGTTGGCGATGGCGCTACCGGAGATGGACCCCATGCTGGCCGATGCCAGAACCGCGGCTTTAGCAGGGCCGCCGCGCTGACGGCCAGTGGCCGCAAACGCCAGATCGATGAAGAAGCGGCCTGCGCCGGTCACTTCCAGCATGGCGCCGAACAGCACAAAGATGAACACGAACGTAGCAGCAACGCCCAACGGCAGGCCGAAAATACCCTCCTGCCCCAGATACAACTGGGCACCGATACGGTCGAGGGAGTAGCCGCGATGGTTGAGAATGCCCGGCAGCCACTCCCCCAGCTCCGACAGCGGCCCACGCTGGCCACTCATTGCGTAGAGGATGGCAATCACACCGATCACCGTCAGCCCGGTGCCTACCGCCCGGCGGCTGGCCTCCAGCAAGGTGATGGTGCATACCCACGCCATAACAATATCGGTCTGGTTCCAGAACCCGGCCCGACCGGTAATCTCATCGAGAAACCAGACCAGATAGAAACCGGATGCGCCCGAGGCTATCAAAAAGCCGGTATCAATCAACGCCGTTATGGCGCCACGCGGTCGGCCAGGACGGGGCCCGAACAGCAGAAAGCACAGCATCATCACCAACGCCAGGTGAATGCCCCGTTGATAGAACAGTCCCAGCGGTTGAATACCGGCGCTGTATAGCTGAAACAGCGATAGGCCGATACCAATCAGTGCGATCAGCCAGAGCAGTGCCCTGGGCCCACTCATTCTGGTCGGCTGCCATGCGCCATTGGTTTTCAGGTAGATGGCCGTTTCTTGACTCATTGAAGCGTGCTTCCTTTATCCTCTGCAGGCCGTACTCGAATCTCAACGAGTTTGTCAGCGGCCAGACGGCTTAGACTCACCACGCGCGAATCCACCTCAATGCGGTGATTCACCGACAAGGCGCCAACGCGCAGCGAGAGACGATTATTAGGTATGGGTACCTGCATATCGACGATGCGGTAGCCGTGGTCGTCATCCGACGTCAGTGTGCCCCGACCACGGGTATGGCCAAGGCCGGCGGCAAAGTCCGGTGTGTGGCTACTGTCCAGAATCAACTGGTCCGCTTCCATGCGAAAGCAGTCCGTCACAGGAAACCCCTGCACCGAGTGATTCCAGATCAGGCACCACCGCCCGCCCTCGGGCAGGCCGAGCTGAACCAGCGACGTCTGGCTGGTATCAGACACCGACAGTTGCCAGACCGCTTTGCTCTGAGCGCTAACTGCTGTGGGCCATAATCCCCACAGCAGTGACACGGCCAGACAACAGGCCCTGTAAACCATGAACCGACGAATGATGACGACGGATTCCCGATTACTGGCGCAGTGCCTCCGGCACTTCTGCCCCTATTTCCTCGTAATAGCGAATGGCACCCGGATGGAGGGGAATGGGCGTGGAATCCAGACTGAACTCTACGGTGGTGTCGTCAGCGGCCGGATGGATCGCCCTCAGAGCTTCCACCTTTTCGAAGAGCAACTTGGTGACTTTGTAGGCAAGGTCTTCCGACATGGCGCTGTTGACGGTAAGGACGTTGGGAATGCCAATCGTTGAAATATCCGTATCGACACCCTCGTAGGTACCGGAACGCAGCTTGTAGGGCGCAAACACCGGCACTTCTGCTCTGGCGTTAGCGATTTCATTCTCGGAGAGTGGTATCAGTGCAATGTCACGGGTGGTGGCAAGGCTGACAATAGAACTTGTTGGCGGGCCAACACTCCAGAACGCGGCGTCGATGTCGCCATCGCGAATGGCATCTGCGGATTCATTGAAGTTCAGGCCGCGCTCGTCGAAATCGTCGAAGCTCATGCCGTTAGTCTCCAGCAGGGCCTTGGCGTTCACTTCGGTACCGCTGCCCGGCGCACCGACAGACACACGCTTGCCAGCCAGATCTGCCAGCGACGTAATGCCCGAGTCCGCCAGGGTGACAATCTGAACCGCGTTCGGATAAAGCGAAGCAATGGCCAGCACATCCAGCTTGTTGCCATTGAAACGTTCGCCACCGTTATAGGCCTGATGAACGGTGTCTGCCAGGGCAATCGCCAGGTCCGAATCCTGGCGATGAACCAGCCCCATATTTTCAACCGAAGCGCCAGTGACTTCGGCAACCGCGCTGTACCCTTCAATATGCTGACTGATCAACTCCGCGAGGCCACCCCCGAGAGGGTAATAGGTACCACCGGTGCCGCCCGTGGCAATGGAGAGATTGGTATCCGCCTGTGCCGGAGAAACACCGATCAGCGCGGTCGCGCCCAGGGCCAGAAATAGCTTTCGCATGTCGTTCACCTCGTTTTTGTTGAATTAGCGTCGGGACTTGTGATCCTTTGACGTCTACATAGGATAGCAGCCCATTGCCAACTACTGATTCTTTCCGGCATTAAGGTTAAGATTCTGTGGTATTTTCCAACGCCATCACGGCTTTGAATGTCAGGAGCGCGCTTCAGTCAATGGATTTCCAGGTTCCTAACACCCTCGCCGAGCAGATCGCCAACTATCTGGCTGAACGCATCATGACCGGGCAGATAAAGCCGGGCGAGCGTTTGCAGGAGGCGACGACCGCCACAGAACTGAAGGTAAGCCGGGCATCGGTGAAAGAGGCCCTGTATACCCTGGAACGCTGGCACCTGATTGAAATCACCCCGCGCAAGGGCGCGTCGGCCACCAAGCTGGATGCGGTGCATGCCTCAGAGCTCTATGACGTGTACATGCACCTGTTGATCATGCTGGCGCGGCGTCTGTGTGAGCGTTGGCGGGAAGAGGACAAAACCGCGTTGTTGTCGGTGGTTGGACACGTCACTGGCCAGATGCAGCGCAAGGACGCCAATATCACGGCCATTGTGGAAGCGAGCTTTGAAGTGATGGACGTCTGCTGCCGGGTAGTCGGCAATCCCTACCTCACGGAGGCGCTGACCAACTTCAAGCCCGCTGTCAGCCGGGCCTACTATCTGAGCGCGGATCGTTACCGGCAGGATCTGGACCGCACGGGCCTGTTTTTCACCAATCTAACAAAAGCCATCCTGGCGCGGGATGCCGGTGAATCCGAGGCACTGGTGGCGGATTTCGGCGCCCATCAAAAGGCGCTGATCCAGCAGGCGCTGGCCCCTTCGGCCTGACCGAGTCTGTGACTCAACTCACAGACTCCTCTCCCTATCCCACCTATCGTAACAGTCTGTAACAAACTCATAAGTCCGCTACGCTGGTCAGGTTGTCCCCTGCGGCTACAAAACGACTGAGACCGGTCTGAAGCCGGCATAACAACAACGATCCGGGGCCACCATGACACGTCGAAACGCCCGCAAGCGCCTGAAACCGTTCAGACCTGCCCTGCGCAGGTTCTTTACCCTGAGCCTGACCGCCAGTCTATCATTGCCGGTGATGGCCGACTTCCGCCCACTGGACGACAGTACCCTGGGCAACGTCACTGGCCAGACTGGCGTCACCATCGAGATGGAAACCAGGATTGAGATGGACCGACTGAGCTGGACGGATGAAGGCTCGCTGAACGTCAATGGCGTTCGCCTGTCCGGTCAGAACGATACAGTGCTGGACAACCTCAAGCTGACGCTGGACATTGCCGGCCAGGATGAGGTGCTTGAATACGGCTTCTCCGAGATTGCCCGCCGCGCCGACGCCGGCCTTCTGGATGCCTCCAATCCGGATGTGGCCGATGCCCTCGCCCGCTATGCCGTGGGTGGTGGTTACGGCAAACAGTTCGATAGCGGTGACCTGGTGATTCACCTGGGTGCTACAGATTACGGCGACCCGACCAGCCTGGACGACTACCTGCAGGCCGTGGATTTCGAGTTGGCCGTAGACAGTGTTGAAGCAACCGGCTCCGGCGGTACTGCCAGCCTGTTCTCCAATATCATGCTGCAGGGTTATATCGGCCCTACCGATCTGGTGATCCGCAACCAGGGTAACAATACCCGTACGCTGGCCAATGGCAACGTGGTGTCTGGCTCGGAACTGCAGCTCGACACCCACTTTGAAATCACCAACGGTAATCTCAACTGGGATGCCGCCGACGTCATTCTAATATTCAACTTTGCCGCCGTTGGCATCGAAGGGCTGCAGATCCACAACCGCCGGGGCGATGACACCCTGGGCCACTTTGGGATGGCAAGTGCCACGGCGAAGCTCTCCCGGGGCACCAGCGCCGCTTCTGGCAAAGAAGGCCTTTCCATCCATGAGGTGGACTTCCGGGCCGACATCGATATGCCGGTGTTCAAAGTCGGTGGCACCAGTATCGGCTCCGTACAGTTCACGGATTTTGCCATTAAAAACACCACTATGATGGTGTATGGCCACTAGCAAGACACTGGACAAGCCCCCCGCCACCAACAGTAAACTGCCCGTCTCTTAACGGCGGGCAGTCCATGACCAACATCCCCGATCAAGATTATCAGCAGCGCGCGTCCTGGCGCAGGCTTACTGTTTTCAGCCTGATATTTATCGCCATGACCGCCGCCGGGCTCTATGCCGTGTACGACCAGTTCGCCGGGCGCAGCGTAACCTTCGACGACCGACTGGTCTCGCCTCAGGCGCTTGTTTCCATCATTGCCCTGCTGGTGGTCTACTTTGCGGCGGACGGGCTGCGGTTGCACTTCACCCTTCGGGCACTGGGGCACCGCCTGCCCTTCCCGGCGATTTTCCGGCTGGTGTTCATCAACCTGTTCTTCTCCAACGTGACGCCCATGGCCACCGGGGGTGGCTTCGCGCAGATCTGGTATCTCCAACATCATGGCGTGCCGGTCGGCCGCGCCACGGCGGCCACCACCATCCGCACCGTGATCGCGGTGATCTTTATCTTTTCGCTGACCCCCGTATTCCTGCTGACTCTGGACGCCCTGGATAACCAGCCCCTGGTCGGAGAACTGGGGCCGGTGCTCGCTGTGTTGATTCTCCTGTATCTCGGTTTTTTCATGGTGGTGCTGTTCCGCACCCGGTGGCTGATTGCGCCCTTGGGCCGGCTCTTGAGCACACTGCACCGGTTTCACCTGATCGGTGAGCGCCGCCATCAGCGCTGGCAGTTCAAGGCCAAGCGGGAGATGCTGCGTTTTTCTCACAGTTTCGGCGATTACCTCCGGGGCCCCAAACAGTTCGTCGCGCTATCAGTGCTGTTTACCTTTGTGTTCCTGCTCAGCCTATTCAGTTTTCCGGCGTTGCTGATCTCCGCACTGGATTACGAGGTAGACTACCTGGTGAGCACGGGACTACTGGTGGTTACCACCTTTGTGATGTACTTTTCACCCACACCCGGTGCGTCTGGCATTTCGGAAGGGGTGTTCGGCAGTTTCTTCCGGGACATACTCACGGCCAACCATCTGGTACTGGTGACCATTAGCTGGCGATTCATCACCATCTACCTCGGCATGCTGGCAGGCCTGGTGATACTGCAGCGGGAACTGGTGAGAAACAGGAAGGCATCCCAATGACACGACGTCACCCGTTAAAAGTGCTGTTTTACATCAGCCTGACGATTGTTGTGCTGCTGATCGGGTACAAGGCCTACCTGAACCTGTTCGCGCCGGAGTTCGAGGCCGAGCACACAGAGCAGGTCGCACAGATCCAAGATACGCTCTCCGATGATGGCGGTTTCAGTTTTGCGGTTGTGGGCAACATCAATAATTCCGTGGGCGTGTTCGAGGAACGCATGATACCGGCCCTCAACCAGTCCGGCGTGGATTTTGTGGTGTCCGCCGGTAACGCGGTGAGTGGCGGCGGCGAGGACAAGTACCGGGCCATCCAGGGCACACTCTCCCATCTGGAGATTCCCTACCTGCTGACCTTTGGTGAGAACGAGTACGAGAACTTTGGCAGTTACCGGTTTTACGATTACTTCGGCCCTCACTTCTTCAGCATCAAGGCCGGCGGCGCCCGACTGATCTTCCTCGACAGCACCGGCAAGACGCCCTGGCGCTGGCAGATCCGCTGGCTTAATGACCTGTTGAGCCAGGAGCCCAACCGGCTGCGTTTTCTCTTCATCGGTCACCCGCTGCTCCACCCGGATCAGGAAGCCCCTTTCGAGCAGGATAATGATTTCCTGCACCCCCCTGAGTTCCGCTCCGCCCTGATGGACGCCATCGACCGGCACAATGTGGATATAGTGTTTTCAGCGAACCTGTCGCTGTATGCGGATCAGGTCGAGGGTGATACACGCTTTATCACCACCGGCGGAGCGGGCGGGCTGGTGCTGAACAACGACACCAGTTTCTACCACTATGTGCGCGTTGATGTGAACGACGACGGCGAAATCAGCCATTCGATGGTGCGTCTGGAAGCGAGACAACACCCTGTATTGAGTACCCTGGAATCCCTGTGGTTCTTCATCTACTCGCTGTTTTATGTGGGCTATGTAAACTTCATTCTGCTGGTGGCAGTGTTCGTACTGATCAGCACCAAGCTTTACACCGCTATTTTCGTGGCGAAAGACTACTATCCGGACTACGATCTGGACCCCCAGCCCTGGCTGTCGAAACCCTTGCGGGTGGCCATGTTCACCAACAACTACCTGCCGTTCATTGGCGGCGTGCCCATCTCCATCGTACGCCTGCGCAAAGGTCTGGAAACCCTGGGGGACATCATCCTCATCGTTTGCCCCCGCTATCGCGACCAGCCACGCGAGGAGACCAATGTGGTGCGGGTGCCCTCCCTGCTGGCTATGGGGGAGAAACGGGAGTTCCGCCTTGCCAACATCTTCCTGGCAAGAATCCGCCAACAGGTCAGAGCGTTCAAACCCGACATCATCCACCTTCACCACCCCATCTGGCTGGGCTCGCTGGGGCTGTTCGTGGCCCGGCGCCTGAAAGTACCGGCGGTGTACACCTACCACACCCGACTGGAGCACTATGCCCACTTCGTGCCGCTGCCGGGCAATCTGTTCCGCAACCTGATTTCCCACGAGCTGATCAAACGTTTCGCCAACAAATGCGATGGCGTGATTGTGCCCACCTACTCCACCGAGGAATACCTGCGGATGATCGGTGTGAAAAGCCCCACATTCGTTCAGCCGACGGGCATTGAGTACCAGAAGTTCCAGGAAGTGGACGACAGCGACGTTCGCAACCTGCGGAACTCCCTGGGCATCGGCAATGAGACCGTGTTTGTCAGCGTCTCGCGGCTGTCCAACGAGAAGAACATTGATTTCATGATCGACGCCATTGATGAGCTTCGCCGGCGGACAGACCGTCCTTTCCGGTTCCTGATGATTGGTGAAGGGCATCAGCACGAGCGACTGCAGCAGCGCATTGATGAACTGGGACTTCAGGATTGCTTTACACTCGTCGGCTCCATCCCGCCGGACGATATGGCCACCTGGTATCACCTGGGCGATGCCTTCCTGTTCGCCTCCAAGTCCGAAACCCAGGGTATGGTGATCCTGGAAGCCATGGCCGCCGGGTTACCAGTGGTGGCAGTGCGTTCCAGTGGCATTGAAGACGTGGTGCGCCACGGCTACAACGGCTTCAAGACGCCGGAAAAGCAGGACCAGTGGTGTGACCACGTGCAACAATTGCTGGAAGACGACACCCTGCGCCAGGAACTGGCCGAGCACGCACTGGCGTTCGCGGCGGACTATTCCGTCGAGCAGTTTGCCCGTGATATGCGGGAAATCTATGCCCTGACCCTGGCCCGATCAGCTTCCCGCTGAGTGATTCATCACGCCGCTTTCAACATTGGAGATGATCGGTCTAGACTGGAAAAGCGTACTTTAAAGGACCTTTTTCGATTCGGAGACTGACAGTGACAGGCATTCCCGTTGGTATCAGCACCTGCCTGCTGGGCAAGGAAGTTCGCCATGATGGCGGCCACAAGCATTCCCGCTTCTGCACCCAGGTACTTTCCCGCCATTTCGAGTTTCGTTCCATCTGCCCGGAGCTGGAAGCGGGCCTCGGTGTGCCCCGGCCGGCCATTCACTTGCGCGAATATCACGACGGCCTGAAGCTGATCGAAACCAAAGGCACGGCGGACCATACGGATGCCATGCAGGGATTTATCGACCAGGTTCTACCGACTCTGGCGGATTTGCGGGGCTACATCCTGATGGCCAAGTCTCCCAGCTGCGGCATGGAGCGCATCAAGGTGCACAATGAAGACGGCAATGTCACCCGCAGGGATGGCCGGGGCCTGTTTGCCGAGGCACTGATTCGTCGCTACCCGCTGATGCCGGTGGAAGAAGAGGGCCGTCTGAACGACGACATGCTGAGGGAAAACTTTATAGAGCGGGTATTTGCCTACGATGACTGGATGCAGAACGTGGCTGGCGACAACCTCACCGCCCGTGCATTGATCGAGTTCCATACCCGCCACAAGTTCCAGCTACTGGCTCATTCCGAGAAGATCTATCGGCAGTTGGGGCCGATGCTCGGCGACCTGAAATCAGAACCGTTGAAAGACATTGCTGACCGATACATCTCGTCGTTCATGGAAGCGATGACCCAGCGCGTCAGCCGGGGTTCCCACGTGAACGCCATGCAGCACCTGATGGGCTATCTGCGGGATGCCATGGCAGACGAAGACCGGCAGGTACTGATGGAGCAGATAGACGCCTACCACCGGGGCGAGGTGCCCTTGGTGGTGCCCATGACGTTGCTACGGATGGCCCAGCGGCGGGAGCCGGTGGACTATCTCAGCAGCCAGAAATACCTGACCCCCTACCCGGATGAGCTGGGGCTCAGGAATCGAGTATAACGCCTGGTCAGAATCCGTAGAGCAGTGACACGGACACCTGAGTATCGGTGTCTTCGGAGCCCTCAGGCTCATCTGAAACATACTGAACCAGATACGCAGCCTTCATTGACAGGTTACCCACAACCGTTGCCTGTATGGATGTTTCCGACTCACTGATGGTGTTGTTCTCCGACAAGCCGATTTCGGCACTCAGCTTCTGACGAAACAACGCAGTCTCAGAGAGGGCGTAGTCGAACTTTCCTGCCAAGCGCGCGATGGCTTCTTCCTCCTCTTGATTGCCGTCTGCTTCCGGTTCCTCGAGCCTGTTAAACCGATAACCGCCACCGACAGACAGATCAAGAAAAGAGCGCTTGCCACGTTGCCAGACCCGGTTACCGTAACCGGTGGTCAACGAGGACTGGAAGTCATACCCGGAAAAACGGTCGTCTTCATACGCTCCGCGTACGAACAGGTATTGGCTGCCCTCGAACTTGTAATCAGACTGCACTTCAGCGCTGTATTTTTCAGCCGTTGTGGTGTCATCGGTTTCGGAATAATATGAACGAAAATCACCGGTATTCCGCCACTCTGAAACTTCGTGGAGTAGGCCCAGACGGCCGTTGATATTGGTCTCCTCGGTGTTGCCGGACGTGACAAGCACACCCGCTTCCCCTTCACCTTCCCAATTGTCAAACTCAGCGCCAACGACCATCGTCGGCGATACCGTCAGAGTAATGATCGCCAGGGTTGCTCTGAACTGCATGGAATCTCCTTGATTATTGTCAGGATTTTGCGCAACGCTCTCCCATGGCGCTCTTGCGGGCCTGCTGTTCCCGCTCCGCCTTTTTCCGGGCTTTACGCTCCGCTACAATGCGCGCCGCTGCGCCACCTACATGGGCTTCGCCGCGCCGTTCTGCCAACCGCATTTGCCGCTCACGCTCGGCAAAACGGGCTTTCTGCTCCGCCGTCAACGAATCGATGCAACGGTGGCAACTCACGCCCGGCTCATACTCCGGGCGCTGTTTGTCTTCCTCGGTGATCGGCCGGCGGCAGGCGTGACACTGATCGAACTCACCCCGTTCCAGCTTGTGGTTCACCGTTACTCGGTCATCAAATACAAAGCACTCCCCTTGCCACAGGCTTTGTGATTCCGGGACTTCCTCGAGGTACCGGAGAATACCGCCCTTCAGGTGGTAGACCTCATCAAACCCCTGCTCCTTCAGGAACGCCGTGGATTTCTCACAGCGGATACCACCGGTACAGAACATGGCGACCTTCTTGTGCTTCGAAGGGTCCAGGTTCTCTTTCACATACTCCGGAAACTCACGAAACGTATCTGTGGCCGGGTTTCTGGCATTCTCAAAGGTGCCGATCTCCACTTCATATTGGTTGCGTGTGTCTACCACCAATACGTCCGGATCTGAAATAAGATCATTCCACTCTTTGGGATCCACATAAGTACCCACGATCCGTTTCGGGTCAATGCCCTCCACTCCCATGGTGACGATCTCTTTCTTGAGCTTCACTTTGGTTCGCTTGAAGGGCTGGATGTCGACGAACGATTCTTTGTAGTCGATGCCCTCGAACCGCTGGTCAGCCTCCAACCAGTCGCGAATGGCATCCACACCTTCACGGCTGCCGGCTATGGTGCCGTTAATGCCCTCACGGGCCAACAGCAATGTGCCGTGTACCTCTTTCTCCAACATCAGATCCAGCAATGGCTGACGAAGGGTTTTGTAATCATTCAGGACTGCGAACTTATAAAGCGCACAGACAACAACATCCTGGCTCATGAGTCTGGTTTCTCCTGCGGGCCGGACCGTAAATCCGGAGCATGGTTGATAATCGCCAACGGGCGTGAGGGTGTCATTCTAACGAATACGGGCGAGGGAGAGTATTACGGGGGGTTACAGGGAAGTCATTAACAATGCCCGGCGCCCCAAAGGCGGCACCGGGTGATCAGGCTATGCTCAGAACAGAACAGCAAAACCCACGGAGACGCCGGAAATTTCTGCGCCATCCTTATCGATGTACTGCATGTACTCGCCGTTGACCTGAAAATCCTTGTTGATGTTCAGGTTGGCGCCCACGCCGTAGGAGATATCGGACTCAGACTCCGAGTCACTGAAAGAGTTACCAAACCCGCTCGCGGAGGCCGTCAGTTCACCCTTGGTGACGCCAACAATGGCGTAGGGGTAAACGGGGCTTTCATTGGGAAGGCCCAGAACCATGTAGCCACCCACCAGGTAATCCAGTTCAAGATCCAGGGATACACCGTTAAAACTGGTCGAGTCGTCCTTGGCGCCGAAACCGGCACGGAACTCCGCTGCCAGGTACGGGTTTATCTGCGCGCCGGCCTTGCCCACCAGGGCGCCCAGGTCAAAGTCTTCAGAAATGCCATCTTCTTCGTAGGTTACGAAGGCGTAGTTGAGGCCCACATAGCCACCTTCCAGGGAATCCTGTGCAGCCGCACCGGATGCAAAAGAAGCCATTACTGCAAAGGCCGAACCCAAAACAATCTTATTCATCATTACTTGCTCCTTGATGAAGGCCTGCCCCAGGGCCTCAACTTCTTGCGTTTATCCGTCAATTTTAAGGGCATGTGAATGATAATTCATTTTGTGAGAAATTCCCCGGCCCCAACCAAAAAAACTCCCGCCGTACGGGAGTTTTCCAGACAGCACCTGTCACCGTATTATTGCTGGGAACCGGCCAGCTCCCGCTCAACCACCGCCGACAACTGCCCCCATCCGGGGCGGGTCAGGCGGATATTGTCCACCAACACGGTTGGAGTACTGGTAACGCGAAGCTGCATGGCCACTCGACGGCTCTGTTCGATTTCTTCGACGTGAAGATCTGTCGTCATGCACCGGCTGAAACGGCGCTCATCGAGCCCCAGGTCCTCAGCGTAGCGGCTAAAGGTATCAACCGGGCTGCTGGAACCACTCCATTCGGTCTGCATGTCGAACAACTTGTCGTGCATGGCCCAGTAGCTGTCCTGGTCACCGGCACAGCGCGCTGCCTGGGCCGCAGGCATGGCGTTGTCGTGTTGCTGGAGTGGCAGATCAAAGTACACAAACCGCACCTTGCCGGACTCCACGTATTCCTGTTTCAACTGCTGGCTGGCGTCCGAAAAACGCGCGCAGGCGGGGCACTGGTAGTCTGCGAACTCCCGCACCACCACGGGTGCGTCTTCGTCACCAACGGAGACGCCGAAACGATCCAGTTGGGCAGGAAACGGGTCGGCATTGGGGCCGGCAACCGGCAACTCATCCGAGGTGGGGGCCGGACTCGCGGTCAGGAAAAAGACGCCCACCGCAACAAAAACAAGAACGATGACACTGATGCCGATATACAACGACTTACGATCTTTCTTCCTGTTGGGCGGCGGTGCGCCGGTCTCTTTTCTTCTTTTTGCCTCGCCCATGGTAGAGCTCCTTATTGTTTATTCATTCGTGGACGTTTTCATGCGGTAATGAGCACGCTAAGATCTTTATACATTACATAAGTTCCAACAAAAATTAAGGAATTCTCATGGCCTTACCTGAATCCCTGAAGACATCGCTGAGTCTTCCGCTGGTGGCGGCACCCATGTTTCTGATCTCCGGACCGGAGATGGCGCTGGCCTGCTGCAAGCAGGGCATCGTTGGCAGCTTCCCGGCCCTGAACCAGCGCACCAGCGAAGGCTTCGAGGAATGGGTGATTCAGATGAACGAAGGCCTGAAGGACTTCCGGGAAACCCATCCGGGCCAGACAGCCGCGCCTTACGCCGTGAATCTCATCGTTCATCGCACGAACCCGCGCTGGGAGGCCGATCTGGACCTGTGCGTCAAACACCAGGTGCCCATCGTGATCACCTCCCTGGGAGCCGCCACCAAGGTGACTGAAGCAGTGCACAGTTACGGCGGCCTGGTGTTCCACGATGTCACCAACCAGAAACACGCCCGCAAAGCGGCCGAAGCAGGCGTGGATGGCATTATCGCGGTGTCTGCCGGTGCCGGCGGCCACGCTGGCACCATTAATCCATTCGTGCTGGTGCACGAAATCCGCGAGGTGTTCGATGGCGTGATCCTGCTCGCCGGCGGGCTTTCCAACGGCGAAGACCTCCTGGCGGCTCAAGCCATGGGCGCGGACCTGTGCTATCTGGGCACACGGTTTATCAATACCACCGAATCGCGGGCGGAAGCAGCCTATCAGAACATGATCATCGAGGCGGTATCCGGCGACATTATCCACACACCGGCGGTGTCAGGGATTCCCGCCAACTTTATGCGTCAGAGTCTGGAAGCCGCCGGCTATCCCATGGATAAGCTGAACCAGGCCGGTGAGCTGAATTACGGCGATAAGCTCAAGCCCGTGGACGACGAAGCCAAAGCCTGGAAAACCGTCTGGTCCGCCGGCCAGGGCGTCAGCCAGATCACCGATGTTGTATCGGTCAGCGATCTTGTCGGGCGAATTGGTGATGAATATCGACGTGCCCGTGCGCGGCTCTGTGAGTAGAGCCGCCGAGCGCACTTATACCCGAAACTGGGATGCCTTGCCCTGCAGGGTGTCCAGTAGTTCCCCGATCTGCCCGCTGGCCTGATCTGAGCGCTCAATGGCGTCAACGGTTTCACCGGACAGGCGGGCAATGTCCGTCACGCTGACGCTGACTTCCCCCGCATTCCTGCTCTGCTCTTCCGCAACCGCCGAAATCTCAAGCGCGCGTTTCTGCAAACTACCCAGCATTTGGTTGATCTGGTCGAAGTGCTCGTCGGCGCGACGGAATTCGGCGGACGATTCCGCCACCTGCCCCGAAACCTGATCAATCACGGTCACGGCCTGGCGGCTGCCCTGCTGAAGGCGATCAATAATGCCCTGAATTTCCGTAGTGGATTCCTGGGTGCGGCTGGCCAGGGTACGCACTTCATCGGCCACGACCGCAAAGCCGCGCCCGGATTCGCCCGCCCTCGCCGCTTCAATGGCAGCGTTGAGCGCCAACAGGTTGGTCTGCTCAGCAATGGCTCCGATTACTGACAGTACGGAATCAATTTCCGTACTCTGGCTGTTCAGTTCATTGACCGCCGCGACGGCCTGCTCCACGTTAGCAACAACCTGATCCAGCCGCTCTCTGACATCGCGGGAAATCGTTGCCGTTGCCTCACTCTCCGCGTTCACGTTCTGGACGGAACCGGCCATTTCCTGGACGCTGTCGGCCACCTCGGCAATACGGCCCGACATTGCAGACATGGTGTCCGACACCTCAGCCACTTCCTGTTGCTGTCGATTAACGGCCGATACCGCATCGCGGCTGATTTGACCTTGCTCCCGAGCTTTCTCGGCGGCAGATTCTGCAGAGGATTTAACGTCTGACACCAATTCCTGAATACGGGCGATGAACTGGTTCATGCCCCGAGCCATTTCCGTCAGTTCGTCACGGCCTTTGAGGGATACCCGGCGAGTCAGGTCGGCCTCTCCATCGGCGATCTGCCAGATCGCTGAACTCAATCGGAGCACGCGGGGAAGAAGACCGCCCCCGAGCACGGCCGCTACCAGAACAATCAGTACAACCACGGAACCAATGGCAAGGAACGAGAGATTCGAGGAAAGGCTGCCTGCCTCCCTATCCAGCGCCTCTACGGTGCTATCGATACGCGCCTGGGTGTCTGCGCCCATGGTGGCAAGTTGCTGCTGCAGGCGCTGATTGACCTGTCCGGTTTCTGTCTCCAGGGTCTGGCGAAGCGCATCGATGCTGCCGGTGATGGTGGCACTGAACTGCTGCTCAAGGGCGGCCAGATCTTCGTTGATGCCCTCCAGGGACAGCCCCATCCTGAGCTGGCCAATGGCTGTACCCTGGGGCTTTATATCAGCGGTGACAATGACAATGTTTGGGTCACGGCTTGCAGCATCCAGGACCTTATTTGCAGCACCACGCCCCTCACCCTGCTCCATAAGAGTGCGTACCCGGTCGTCGGTCCGGTCGACGTAACGCGTCAACCTCTCGCCATATTGGTCATAGTAAATGGCAAACAGAACCGACTCCCGTGCATCAGCCAGTTCCACCAGCCCTGTGAGTTTTGGCACGTCGCGATCCCAGATCAATGGCGCAGCCACTGCGGCCAGGACATCCGCCAGCCCCTGCGCCTCTGCCATCACCGCTGAGCGCACGTTACTGGCAATGCGTTCCTGCTGCGCCGTCTGCTGGCGTGTCAGTTCACCCGCCAACTCTTCGGTCGTCCTCTGCTGCATGAGCTGCAGGCGAGTGCGGACGTCTTCACGGGTATCCCCGAAAGACTCGCTGACTTCACGGCTTCCGGCTTCAAGCGCGGACCCGGCGGTATCCACCAGGTTTTCAACCTGATTCGATATCAACCACTGGCTCAACGCCACCTGCAACACACCCGCAATGATCAGTATCAGGAATACCGGCCTGAGCAACCGGCTGGTTACCAAAGACTTCAGGAAACGAGGGGTCATATGGGCTCCGTCGACAGAGGTGCATCTCGCAGTCGGGCGACAGAATTGTGCCGGCCCGATCATGCCTATGGTTGACTATAGAGCAAGACCCAGACCAGGGCCTGACGTGTTTACGTACAGGTTTTGTAAGGGATGGGTAAAATTTCGAAAAATGTCGCCTGATGGTCTCGTGGGCGATATAGAGCCGGGTGCGCGGATGGGCACCCGGTTGCAGCGAGGTCAGCGTTGGTGATCAGTCATCGTCGTCTTCTTCGAGTTCGATTTCGTCGGCCAGATACCCGCCGTTGAGAGCCTCGTATTCAACTTCGATGAGCGGCTGGTTCCCGTCGTCGACCAGGCCCTGCAAGGTGCTTTCGTCGGTATCAAATTCGGTACTCATATCGGTATTGATTAGCACTCCAAGCACGGTGATTGACTGACTATCCATCGCCCGTAGCTT
Source organism: Marinobacter sp. UBA2688 (assembly GCF_002352785.1). Taxonomy (NCBI): domain Bacteria; kingdom Pseudomonadati; phylum Pseudomonadota; class Gammaproteobacteria; order Pseudomonadales; family Marinobacteraceae; genus Marinobacter; species Marinobacter sp. UBA2688. The sequence continues at coordinate 8,285 of NZ_DELU01000012.1, read as the reverse complement.
ACCTTCCAACTCAAATTCAACGGGTTCATCCCCATCGTCTTCGGGGTCTTCCCGTTCAATCTTGAGGGCCTCAAGAAAGACGTTGCCCCTACTGTCTTCTTTTTCGATACCCTCTACCTCGGCCTCATCTCCGCTGAACAAATCCTCGAAATCGATTCGCCCATTGTCGTCATCACCTGTAATGATGGTCGACGGCGTTGCCTGTACCAGTACGCCGCCCACTTCAAAGGTCAGGGCAGTGCGATCAACCGAGGAGGTTATAATCCCACTCACTTCCGCATTAGCCTCTCTCAGCCCAATCTCCTCTGCCACAACCGTTCCGGCATCAGAGAACTCGCCCTCAACCTGAACCAGGATTCCCTGCTGCAGATCGCTGACCGTGAGCCCGTCGTCAAGCTCGGTATCGGCGGTAACCTGAACCGTAAGGCCGCTCATCAGGAATGTGCCTGTCTGACCACCGGAGCCGCTTGCGCTGAAAGACTCCTGAATCGTGCTGGTAAACTCGATATCGTCGTCACCGGTCCGGCTATAGCGGCGGAAATCATCACGCTCAATCTCAACAGCCTGCAGGGTGCCGCTGCTGTAATCGCCTTCAACTTCAAAGAATCGGCCTGGAACCAGATCGCTTTCGCTGAGCCCTTCGCCAAAGACAACAGTATCGGCGTCATAAGCCACTTCAACGCCACCGATGGCGAAACTGCCGGGCTGAACGGAACCATCGTCAATAGCGCCTTCCAACTCCACATCGGATTCAGTGTCTGGAATAACACCGACATAACTTGCACGGAATGAGCCGTCCGCTTGCCGCCAAGCACTTACCCTGACGCTGGAGCCAACCCCATTTTCACTCAATAGATCAGCGTATGTCGTACCGCTGACAACCGTCTGTTTATCAACAACCACCGTCTGACCAAGGACGACCAGTTCTACAAACTCTCCAGCTCCCGATGGATCTGCCGAAATACTTTCAACAACACCTCTCAGGGTATCGTCATACTCAACAAGGTTCGCGGTACCCTGGCCATCGTCCCGCCATTCGCCGTCAATTCGCAGGATCATACCCTCATCGAGCTCGCCTTCAACGCTGATGCCATCATCGCTCTGAACCTGGCCATTCAGCGCATCGGTCTCAAACCGCACCCCGTTCACAAACACGCTGCCAAAACCGGACACTGGCCCCACGCTGGAGCCTGTTCCCCGAATACCCCCATCCGCGATATCCGTTCCGCCACCACCGCCGGCGCCACCGCAGGCGGTGAGGACACCCATTGTCAGGGCGCCCAGTGAAAGTCGGGTGGATGAGGTGATGGACTTCGGTTTCATGCGTTTCTCCCTGGGCCTCGAAATGACCAGCACCGGCCTGATCGCGAACGGACTCCAATGTTTGTCATTTCTGTTCTCCATCGATATATGGCTGAACCGGGTCTTCGAAAAAGAACACGCCCACTCCGGTTCTTACCGCATCCCCCGAAGGCTTGCCTTCGCCATGGCTGGCAATGTCCCGGTCATGGGGCCCCAGCCACTTGTCCAGCTGTTCCAGCATGGCCTGAGACTGCTGCGCCGAATACTGACGCCAGCGCGCCATGACGTCCCGCGGGATGTTGTTGTACACCAGTGTTCTCTGAAACAGGGGCTGGCGTTCGCCTTCGCTCCCCACGAGATTGTGATCAATGGTCGCTATAAGGTCTGATACGTCCTCTCCGAAGATCTGGAGCATTTCTTCGCTATCCCCCGCTGGCACATAGGCACGCAGCCGCAGTTCAAGCGTTCCGGATGCGTCGGTTGCCACAACACCGACCCGAACCAGCTCTTCCAGCACCGCTCGCGGCGTCATGTCACCGCTGTAACGCCGAACCAGCTCGCTGAAGCTGAGCGGGCCGTCGAACGGCAGGTTCATCGGCTCGCCTTCACGGGTCTGGAACGCCGGGTCATGGACCCAGCCGGAAACTACCCTGGAGGCGCGATTTTCCTGCCTGATGCCCGGTTTCCCCTGGTGCTCCCCCGCCAGGATTTCCCGCTGTTTCTTCACTTCCTTACGCGTCAGGCCCGTCATCACCGCAGTGCGGGAGTCGGTAGGCTTCTTGCGTTTGTCGGAGAAATCTTCCATCGCTGCATCCACGTAGGCGCGCTTGACCAGCTCGGCGAATTCAGCAAACGATATACCGTTGCGGAGCAGCAGGCGGGCCATGGGGCGCAGAATGCGATACAGCGCCCTGTGCAGGGGATTGGTGTTGGAATTTTTCATGTTTGGGATTGTATTCCCATAGCGACGTCAAAAGCCAGAATGCCAGGCCGGCGTTACCCGGCCCGGCCAGGCCGTTCACCGATCAATCGTCATCATCGTCGTCGTCCTCGACGTCGACATCATCGGTCAGCTCGTACTGGCCACCGCCGGTCTGGCGATACTCAACCTCCACTTCGTCACCAGCCTGCGCGCCAGAGGTGCTGTATCCATTGAGAAGGATCTCGAGGTTCATGATGGTGATGGTGTTTGAACCTATGGCGTTCGCCCTCGCTTCAAGTTCGTAATCATCATCGTCATCGTCGTCTTCACGCTCGATGCTGAAGGCCTCGAGGAAACCGCCACTGGCGCTGCGCTGGCGGCCTTCGATTTCCAGGTAATCGCCCACTCTCAGGCTCTCGATATCCTGGGCCCGGTTTCGACGATCGTCATCATCATCGTCGTCGTCCTCAATCAGGCTGTTGGCCGTGAGCTGCACACGCACGCCACTGACGATCAGGGATTCATTGCTGAGATCGATGGATTCGATGCGCCCGTCCAGCTCGGCATCCGATTCCTGGCCCTCAATCTCTTCAGCCACCAGAACACCGTTGCGGTAGTCGCCTTCGACTTTCACAAACAGGCCGTCGGCCAGACTGCTTTCGCGGATGTCATCAAACTCAGTGCCACCGTTTATCTGCACCGTTATACCGTTGATGGCGAACCGACGGTTTGTGGCATCGTAGTCGTAGATACTGCCGGAGATCTCGACATCGTCGTCGTCATCGAACCGGTCGTCCTCGTCCTCGATTTCCTCAGCGATGATGACGCCGCCACTGAGACGCCCTTCCACTTCGACGACAATGCCATTGGCAAGATCATCCAGAGAGAAGTCATCGTCCCCTTGGGCGCTGGTGTAGTCGATCTGGAAACCGTTGATGGTGAAGGTTTCGGCGCTCGTATCCAGGTTGGCAACGACGCCCTCAATCTCGACTTCGTTGTCGTCATCGAAATCCAACCCGATGGCGCGAGCCCCCACATAACTGGCCCGGAAGCTCCCATCTTCCAGGCGCCAGGCACTCACGCGTACCCGATAGCCCCCGGGATTGCCCGCTATGGCCGCGGGTGTGGCACCACGGAATACCGTTCTGCCATCCAGTTCAATCGTCTGGCCGAGCATGGTGAGTGTGCCGGTACGGGCGACGTCGTCCCAGCTCATGCCGGAGATCGGCCCCCGCAGCGTATCGTCATAGTGGACCCGGTCAGCCCGGCCCTCTCCACGGTCGTCCCAGTCGCCCTCGACCCGGAGTATCATGCCTTTCTCAAGCTGATCCTCCCGCCCGATGCCATCATCACTGTCGACACTGCCGTTGGTCTGAAACCGGGTTCCGTTTACAAACACACTGCCAAAACCGGTAACCGCACCAACGCTGGTACCAACGGACGTAGAGCCACTGCCGGACGAACCGGAACCACCGCCGCCGCAGGCCACGAGAGACCCTGCAACCGCGCCAGTCAGAGCGAGCTTTACAGCGTTTGCCAAAAGATTGCGCTTCATCGTTCTTCTCCTTCCTGTTCTTTCCGTAGAACCGGCGGCGAAATGCTACCGGTTGGTACTGCTTTTTATTTTTGGGATTATTTTCCCAAACATTAATTGGGAATTTATTCCCATTTTTGTAGATTGTCCAGTTTTCGAACATGAAGATTTTGTGAACTTTCCCGGCTGACAGGCGTAAGCTACTGAACACACGAATGAAAACAGGTGAGAAAATGCTGGGATTTCTGAAGGGCGATCCGAAGAAAAAACTGCAGAAGGAATATGAAGCCAAGCTGCAAAAGGCGTTGCACGCTCAGCGCAACGGCGACTTACGCACCCATGGCACCTTGATGGAGGAGGCCGAAAAGATTTACGCGGAGTTGCAGAAGTTAGGGAAGGACTGACACTCGAGTTCGGCGGGAGGTCCGGCTGGTAACCCCTGCCCAAAACCGTGGAGCGCCAGGGATGGCGCGACCGAGCCCTACAGGGACGTATTTACGGGCGTGTTTTGGACAGGGGTTACCAGCCGGACCGGAACTAGGGTTCTCCCAGAAACTGCCGGAGTTGTCGGTTGAGACGATCAACTTCACGCCTCATTTCCTGCACCTCGTCGAGAAGTTCGAGCGACATCGCCAATCCGGGTAGGTTCATTTTTAGGTCTCGCTGAAGCCGTTGCGCTTTGCGTAGACGAGCCAGAGCCTCCAGATCAAATTGCCATTTCCGCGCTTCCGGGGATTCCTCTACCGGGGCGATCACACCGTAGCTAACCAGTTTGATAACAAACTCGGCATGGCAATCCCCACGCTCGCAGATTTCCCGCAAGGTGAATGTAGCGGTTGGTTCCACCAGTTCGACGCTCAGAATGCGGTCTTTGTCAGCCATTCTTCATCTCCCGCTTACACGTGCAACTTGCTGCGTGGATTGAATGCCTTTTCAGCTTCAGCCAACTGCTTGTAGAGTTCTTCGGCTTTCTCAGAGTGCTGTTCGGGCATGACGATTTGCAACACCACGATCTGATCCCCCGGATGTTTGCCGGGCAACCCTTTACCTTTTAGCCGCAGTTTGCGACCACTGGAAGAACCCTTAGGCACTTTCAGGTTCACCTTCGAGCCCACGGTTGGAACCGTGACCGAGGCGCCAAGAGCCGCCTCCCAAGGTGCGATGGGAACCGTCACCAGTATATCCCGGCCTTCGACGGTAAAGTGAGGGTGCGGTGCATATTCCACCTCGATAAAAAGGTCACCGTTCTCCGCACCGCCCATGCCGGGAGCGCCCTGGCCTTTCAGGCGGATGTGCTGCCCTTCTTTCATGCCGGCGGGGATCTTCACGTTGAGGGTTTTCTGGCGCGGCACGACGCGGCCTTGGGCGTCAGCATCCTGGACGGTGAAGGACACCTGCTTTTCGCAGCCATGAAAGGCCTCTTCCAGGAACAGCGCCAGCCGGGCATGCACGTCTTCACCGCGCATGCGCATGGAGTGACGCTGGCCACCAAAGCCGCCGCCAAAACCGGCACCGGCGCGACGGCCGCCTCCGAAGATTTCTTCGAAGAACTCACTGAACTGCTGCGCATCGGCTTCGGTGTAGCCGCCACCCCCAAAGCCAGAGGCACTCTGCCATCCGGGAGGCGGCTGGAACGATCCGTCTTTCCGGGCACCGTACTTCTTCAACTCGTCGTATTCGGCCCGTTTCTCCGGGTCTTTCAATACTTCGTAGGCTTCGCCGACATCTTTGAACTTGTCGGAGGCGTTCTCTTCCTTGCTGACGTCCGGATGGTATTTCCGGGCCAGTTTGCGATAGGCCTTCTTGATGTCCTCGGGGGAGGCAGACTCGCTCACACCGAGTACGGCGTAATAGTCTTTGAAGTCCATGTTTTCCCTCACACCTGCTTTAATGGCTGGGCATTTTTCGCCCGATTATTAATTCTATATTTGATGAGGAAGTGAAAATTACAAGGTGGGGGTGTATCAGAATTGATGCGTATCAGGTGGCTGTGGCCTGGAGTTTAATCTGGGCACCTAGCCTGCAGGCTTTGCGGGTAGCGCAAAGGCGGGGCACTCTTCCGGGACACGCTGTAAATACGTCCCTGTACGCTCGACAAAAACATCCATGTTTTTGACGTTCCCGGAAGAGTGCCCCGCCTTCGCTTGTTCTGAACCTTCAGATATTTCTGACTCTGCAGGTATCTGAGATGACGATATGCGATATCACCGAGGTATCTCAAACACTGGTGGGAGGGACTGCTCAGAAATGTGGAGCGCCAGGGATGGCGCGACCAAGCCCTACATGGACGTATTTACGGGCGTTTTCTGAGCAGTCCCTCCCACCAGTGCAAGCCCGCCAGGCCAGCAGGCTACAAAGGAGGGGCAAACTCCAAAGCTTATCGAACCTTGGGATCCAGCTCACCAGAAGCATACCGCTCGAACATGCGTTCAAGGTTAACCGGTTTGATCTTGCTGGCGTTGCCGGCGGTGCCGAAGGCTTCGTAGCGGGCGACGCAGACTTCGGTCATCGCCTTCATGGTTTCCTTCAGGAATTTACGCGGGTCGAATTCAGCCGGGTTCTGGGCCAGGAAGCGACGGGTTGCGCCGGTGCTGGCCAGGCGCAGGTCGGTGTCGATGTTGACCTTGCGAACACCGTGCTTGATGCCTTCAACGATTTCCTCAACCGGCACACCGTAGGTTTCCGGGATTTCGCCACCGTATTCGTTGATGATCTTCAGCCACTCCTGAGGCACGGAGCTGGAGCCGTGCATAACCAGGTGGGTGTCCGGGATCCGGGCGTGGATGGCTTTGATCTGGTCGATGGCCAGGATGTCACCAGTCGGCGGACGGGTGAACTTGTAAGCACCGTGGCTGGTTCCGATGGCGATGGCTAGGGCATCCACGTGGGTTTTCTGGACGAAATCCGCCGCTTCTTCCGGGTCGGTCAGCATCTGGCTGTGATCCAGAGTGCCTTCTGCGCCAATGCCGTCTTCTTCACCGGCCTGCCCGGTTTCCAGTGAGCCCAGGCAACCCAGCTCGCCTTCTACAGAGACGCCACAGGCGTGGGCCATCTCAACGGTGCGACGGGTAACATCGACGTTGTATTCGTAGTCGGTCGGGGTTTTGCCGTCTTCACCCAGGGAACCATCCATCATCACCGAGCTGAAGCCCAGTTGGATGGAGCGCTGGCACACAGACGGGCTGGTGCCGTGATCCTGGTGCATAACCACCGGAATATGGGGAAACTCCTCAATGGCCGCCAGAATCAGGTGACGCAGGAAGGGGGCGCCGGCGTATTTGCGGGCGCCGGCAGAGGCCTGAACAATCACCGGAGAGTCGGTCTTGTCGGCCGCCTCCATGATCGCGCGCATCTGCTCAAGGTTGTTCACGTTGTACGCCGGCACACCGTAACCATGCTCGGCGGCGTGGTCCAGCAGTTGCCGCATCGATATCAGGGCCATTGGGGTTGTCTCCTTGGTTTATTAAACAATGTCTTTGGCAGACTTACCTAGTTTGGAGTCTGCTGCGGAGGGCCGAGAAGCTCTTCCGGGAC
>NZ_DELU01000012.1:344-892 GCF_002352785.1 Marinobacter sp. UBA2688 | reverse complement strand
CCGGAAGAGCTTCTCGGCCCTCCTTGCGATTCAAACTCTTGCTATGCGCCGCGCTCTTCAAGAACTGCGACAGCTGGTAACGTCTTTCCTTCCACAAATTCCAGGAAAGCACCGCCACCGGTGGAAATGTACGAGATTTTGTCACTCACACCGTACTTGTCAACGGCAGCAACGGTATCACCGCCGCCAGCCAGGGAGAAGGCGTCGCTTTCGGCGATGGCTTTCGCCAGGGACTGGGTGCCGTTGCTGAACTGGTCGAATTCGAAGACGCCGACCGGGCCGTTCCAAAGAATGGTCTTGGAGGACTTCAGCAAGCCGGCGAATTTGGAGGCGGTTTCGGGACCGACGTCCAGAATCATGTCGTCTTCGGTCACGTCGTCAATTTTTTTAGTGGTGGCTTTCGCAGTTTCAGCGAATTCGCTGGCGACAACTACATCTACAGGCAGCGGAATTTCAACGCGGGAGGCGATTTCGCGGGCCGTGTCGATCAGGTCGTGTTCACACAGGGATTTGCCGACCGGGTGACCGGCGGCCGCCAGGAAGGTGTT
>NZ_DELU01000012.1:0-236 GCF_002352785.1 Marinobacter sp. UBA2688 | reverse complement strand
GTGTTGGCGATGCCGCCACCGACGATGATGGAGTCGCAGACTTTTTCCAGGGCGTTGAGCACGTCCAGTTTGGTGGATACTTTGGAGCCGCCGACAATCGCAACCACGGGCTTGGCCGGGTTATCCAGGGCTTTGCCGAGGGCTTCCAGCTCTGCGGCCAGCAGCGGGCCAGCGCAGGCTTCCGGGGCGAAGCGGGCAACGCCATGGGTAGAGGCCTGGGCGCGGTGGGCGGTGCC
>NZ_DELU01000015.1:0-65229 GCF_002352785.1 Marinobacter sp. UBA2688 | reverse complement strand
ATGCCTGGCGCACAACAAAAAAGCCGGCATCAGCCGGCTTCATGCCATACTTTTAGAACATGCCTTATCTTACTGATAGTAAGCATTTTCTGTGTAGGTATGATCGGTAACGTCGCGAACGGCCGTTATCTCAGGAACACGCTCTTTCAACGTCGATTCAACACCCTGCTTCAGTGTGAGACTCACCGCGCTGCAACCCTGGCAACCCCCGCCAAATCGCAGAACGGCAATGGATTCCTCGGCTACTTCCACCAGGGACACTTCGCCACCATGAGCCGCGAGGTTGGGATTGATTTCCGACGCCAGGATATACTGGATACGATCTGGCAAGGGCGCGTTCTCATCAACGTTGGGCACCTTGGCGTTAGGCGCTTTAATGGTCAGCTGCCCGCCCATCTGGTCCTTGGAGTAGTCCACAAAGGCTTCTTCCAGGAACGGCACCGAATTGTGATCGAGAAACAGCGTGAACTTGCCCAGATCAACCTGCTCGTCCGTCGGTACAATTTCGTTCGGCGGGCAGTAGGCAAGGCAGGTCTCGGCGTTCTTGGTGCCGGGCTGGGTTACAAAAATACGGACACCCATGCCCTCCACATCCTGTTTTTCGATAAGTTGTGCAAGGTAATCCCGAGCGGGATCTGTCACCGTAACCAATGCCATAGTTGCAACCCGTTTGAAAGTGTTCCTTCATTTTAAGTGAGATCGCTGCAACATGAAAGACCAAGTAAAATAGTCAGACTTTAATCGGTCCATTGATCAACATCATGAGGCCGTGGGACGACAACCGCCATTTTTGCTATGATCGCGCGCCATTGAGACAAAAACGACTTCCGGAAGTAATTGATATGACCGACCACAACGCTCGCCTGGACCGCCTGGAACAGCTTGGTAACGCCCTGAAAGAACGCATCATCGTCCTTGATGGCGGCATGGGCACCATGATCCAGAACCTGAAACTGGACGAGGCAGCGTTCCGTGGCGACCGGTTTGCCGATTATGACCGTGAGGTTCAGGGCAATAATGACCTGTTGAACCTGACCCAGCCCGCCCTGCTCCGCAATATACACGCGGACTATCTTGACGCCGGCGCTGACATTATTGAAACCAACACCTTCAACTCCACCCAGCTGTCGCAGGCCGACTATGGTCTCGAATCGATTGCGAAGGAATTGAATATTGAAGCGGCAAAACTGGCGCGCCAGATTGCGGACGAATTCACCGCCCGCGCCCCGGAAAAGCCGCGTTTCGTGGCCGGTGCGGTTGGCCCGACATCCCGCACTGCATCCATTTCACCGGATGTTAACAACCCTGGGTATCGCAACGTCGATTTCCAGACCCTGGTCGACAATTATTACGAAGCGGTGGAAGGCCTTGTTCAAGGCGGCTCTGACCTTATCCTGATCGAAACCATTTTCGATACACTGAACGCCAAGGCTGCGATCTACGCCACCCAGCAGTACTTCATCGACAGTGGTATTGAGTTGCCAATCATGATTTCCGGCACTATTACCGACGCTTCAGGCCGCACCCTGTCTGGCCAGACCACCGAGGCATTCTGGAATTCCGTATCTCACGCCAGGCCTGTTTCAGTCGGTCTGAACTGCGCCCTCGGTGCCGACGCCCTGCGCCCCTACGTGGAAGAGCTCGCCAATAAATCGACGACCTACGTCAGCGCCCACCCCAATGCCGGGCTGCCGAACGAATTCGGCGAGTATGACCAGACGCCGGAAGAAATGGCGGAGATTATTGAAGGCTTTGCCCGTGACGGGTTTCTGAACATCATCGGTGGTTGCTGTGGCTCACGCCCGGACCATATCGAAGCCATCGCGGAAGCGGTTTCCAAATACCCGCCACGAAAGATACCAGAGCAAAAACCCGCGCTGAGGCTGTCCGGCCTTGAACCGTTTACGGGTGACGAGAACACCCTGTTCATCAACGTGGGTGAGCGCACAAACGTGACGGGCTCCAAGCGATTCCTGCGGCTGATCAAAGAGGAGCAGTACGAAGAGGCCCTCAGCGTCGCCCGCGACCAGGTAGAAAACGGTGCCCAGATCATCGACATCAACATGGATGAGGGCATGCTGGATTCGAAGGACGTCATGGTGACGTTCCTCAATCTGGTCGCCTCGGAACCCGACATCTCCCGCGTTCCGATCATGATTGATTCCTCCAAATGGGAGGTCATCGAAGCCGGCCTGCGCTGCATACAGGGCAAGGCAGTGGTGAACTCCATCAGCCTGAAGGAAGGCGAGGATGAGTTCCTCAAGCGTGCCCGTGACTGCATGCGCTACGGCGCCGCCGTCGTGGTCATGGCCTTCGATGAGGACGGCCAGGCGGATACCTTTGAACGTAAAACGGAGATCTGCAAGCGCTCCTACGATCTCCTCGTCGGTATCGGCTTCACCGCCGGCGATATCATTTTCGACCCCAATATCTTCGCCATCGCCACTGGTATCGAGGAGCACAACAATTACGCGGTGGATTTCATCAACGCCAGCCGCTGGATTCGCGACAACCTGCCCCATGCGTCCATCTCCGGCGGTGTCAGCAACGTGTCGTTCTCGTTCCGCGGTAACGATGCCGTGCGTGAAGCCATCCACTCGGTGTTCCTGTACCACGCCATCAAGGCCGGCATGAACATGGGCATCGTCAACCCCGGCCAGCTCGTGATCTACGACGAGATCGATCCGGAACTGAAAGAGTTGGTTGAGGACGTGGTGCTCAATCGCCGTGACGACGGCACCGACCGCTTGCTGGAAATTGCCGAGCGCTATCGCAGCAAGGGCGGCAAGACCCAGGAAGAAGACCTGGCCTGGCGCGAGTGGCCGGTTGAGAAACGGGTGGAGCATGCCCTGGTCAAGGGTATAACCAACTACATCATTGAAGACACCGAAGCCTGCCGGCAGCGCGCCGCCCGCCCGATCGAGGTTATTGAAGGCCCGCTGATGGACGGCATGAACGTGGTTGGCGACCTGTTTGGCGACGGCAAGATGTTCCTGCCCCAGGTGGTCAAAAGCGCCCGCGTTATGAAGCAGGCGGTGGCCCATCTGATTCCCTATATCGAGGCCGAGAAATCCGGCAATCAGCAAGCCAAGGGCAAAATCCTGATGGCGACGGTCAAAGGGGACGTACACGATATCGGCAAGAACATCGTGGGTGTGGTGTTGCAGTGCAACAACTATGAGGTCATCGACCTCGGCGTGATGGTGCCCTGCGACAAGATCCTTGACGTGGCAAAGAAGGAAAACGTCGACATTATCGGCCTCAGCGGCCTGATCACGCCGTCGCTGGATGAAATGGTCCACGTTGCCAAGGAAATGCAGCGGCTGGACTTCAACATCCCGCTGATGATCGGTGGTGCCACCACTTCCAAGGCTCACACTGCGGTAAAGATCGAACCCCAGTACAAAAACGACATCGCTCTGTATGTATCCGATGCCTCGCGCTGCGTGAACGTGGCCTCCCAGCTACTGAGCAAGACCGCCAAACCCGCATTGGTGGACGGTGCACGCACGGAGTACGACGAAATTCGGGAACGCCGTAAAAACCGCGGGGAACGTACCAAGCTGGTCTCATTGAAGGAGGCCCGAGCCCGCGCCCCGGAAATCCAGTTCGACGACTACCAGCCGCCGAAGCCAGCCTTCACCGGTGTACGGTCCTTTGAAACCTATGATCTGAAGCAACTGGTGGACTACATCGACTGGACGCCCTTCTTTATCTCTTGGGATATGTCCGGCAAGTACCCCGCCATTTTCGATGATCCAAAGCGCGGTGAAGCCGCCAGAACGCTGTTTGAGGACGGTCAAAAAATCCTTCAGCAGATGATCGACGAGAAACGCGTTTCCGCCAAGGCGGCGATCGGCTTCTGGCCAGCCAACCGTCGCGGCGACGATATTGTGCTCTACACCGACGAAACCCGGGAAAAGGAACTCACCACCCTGCACCATCTGCGCCAACAGGATGACAAGGCACCGGGCAAGCCAATGATGACGTTGTCGGATTTTGTAGCGCCGGAAGGTGACGGCCCCGTGGATTACGTGGGCGGCTTTGCTGTAACCACTGGCATCGGCGCGGAAGAGTTTTCACTGGAATTCAAGGATCGCAACGACGATTACAACGCCATCATGGTCAAGGCCCTGGCGGACCGTCTTGCGGAAGCCTTTGCCGAGCACCTGCACGAACGGGTACGGAAGGAATTCTGGGGTTATGCCGAAGACGAGGCACTCAGAAATGACGACCTGATCCGTGAACGGTACCGGGGCATCCGGCCAGCGCCCGGCTATCCCGCCTGCCCGGACCACACGGAGAAGGCCACCCTGTTCGACCTGCTCGACGCACCGGCAAACGCTGGACTGGAACTGACCGAGCACTTTGCCATGTTCCCGACTGCGGCGGTTTCCGGATGGTATTTCTCCCATCCCGAATCAAAGTATTTTGCGGTGGGTAAGATTGGCGTGGATCAGGTTGAAGACTACGCAACACGAAAGGGAATATCCAAGGCCGAAGCAGAGCGATGGCTGGCGCCCAGCCTTGCGTACGACCCGGCGGAATAATCACCGCCGGTGTCCGCCTTCACACACCAGCGGAAGCCAAGCATGACGGATAAACACGAAAACGAGCAATCACCCGACAAGCCTGCCGAGCCTGCCAAATCGGCAAAGAAAGCGAAGGCAGGACCGGGGGTTCTCAAGGTGATGCAGAGCATCCTTGCCGGCGCACTCGGCGTTCAGTCCGACAAGCGCCGTGAGGAGGATTTCTCAAGCCACAGTCCCTGGCCGTACATCATCGCCGGCATCCTGTTTACGGTCGGCTTCGTTGTTACCCTCGTGGTGGTCGTCAAGCTGGTGCTTGCCGGCCAGTAGCGATTACTGCCCGGATACCCAGACTACGGCGAAGGCAACGACCAGCATTACCAGTAAAACGGCGGCAACGGCGTCGGCCTGACTGTCGGTTCTCGCGGTCTTCTTCATACTCTTTCCTCGCTATGTCGTTATTATCTGTTTTGTCGCACACGCCTCTTTAAATCTAGGCGGGAAATTGTAATCAGTCCAGCAATATCTGGCTTTCTATATCACCTTAGTCGATAAACATATTTGGAAATAATCATTTTAAGAATAATGACACGGTGATATTCTCCCACGCAAGAAATGGCACTAAAGCCGTATTTCCAGCGTTTCAGCAGGACGTTCCACTATGTATGTTTATGACGAACACGACCGGCAGATGGCTGCCGAGCGCGTTGCACAATTCCGTGACCAGACCGAGAGAGCATTGGCTGGCGAGCTGAGCGAAGACGAGTTTCTTCCACTGCGACTTCAGAACGGATTGTATGTACAGCGTCTTGCCCCGATGTTGCGCATCGCGGTTCCGTACGGAATGCTCCGTTCTACCCAGCTTCGCCGCCTGGCACGCATAACCCGTGACTATGACAAAGGTTATGCGCACTTTACAACCCGCCAGAACGTTCAGCTCAACTGGCCGGAAATCGAAGACGTACCGGATATCCTGGCCGAGTTGGCGGAAGTGGAAATGCACGCCAACCAGACCAGCGGCAACTGCATTCGCAACACCACCACGGATCAGTTTTCCGGTGTGCAGGCTGACGAGATCACCGACCCGCGCCCTTACTGCGAAATCATCCGCCAGTGGTCTACCTTCCACCCGGAATTCGCTTTTCTGCCACGCAAATTCAAAGTGGCCGTCAACGCCTCCGAACAGTCCGACCGCGCTGCTATCCAGGTGCATGATATCGGCCTGCAGATGGTGCGCAATGATCAGGGTGAACTCGGCTTCCGTGTTCACGTGGGCGGCGGTCTTGGACGTACGCCGATGGTAGGCCCGGTTATCCGTGACTTCCTGCCGGAGCTGGACCTGCTCACATATCTTGAAGCCGTGCTGCGTGTTTACAACCGTTACGGTCGCCGGGACAACAAATTCAAGGCCCGCATCAAGATTCTGGTGAAGGCCCTGACGCCCGAAGGCTTTGCGGCGAAGGTGGAAGACGAATGGTCCCACATCAAGGACTCTCCCACTCGCCTGACCCAGGAAGCCATTGAGCAGTTCAAAGGGTATTTCACTGAGCCGGACTACCAGCAGGTTCCGGATGTGAAGGACGCTTTGGCAACCCAACGATTCGAGAACCGCGAGTTTGATCAGTGGATCAGCCACAACGTGGATACCCACAAGAACCCTGGCTACGCCATTGTGACACTGACCATGAAGAAAACCGGCACGCCGCCGGGCGATGTCAGTGATCGCCAACTTGAACAGATTGCCGACCTGGCGGACCAGTACAGCTTTGGTGAAGTACGGGTGACTCATCAGCAGAACGTAGTTCTGGCGGATGTCCGGAAAGACCAACTGTTTGAGCTGTGGCAAGCAATCACACCGATGGACTTTGCCACGGCGAACCTGAATACGCTGACCGATGTTATCTGCTGCCCCGGTGGCGATTACTGCGCCCTGGCGAATGCGAAGTCTATTCCCGTGGCGGAGTCCATTCAGCGCCAGTTCGATGATATGGACTACCTGTACGACATCGGCAACATTGATTTGAACATTTCCGGCTGCATGAACGCCTGTGGTCACCACCATGTGGGCAACATTGGCGTCCTTGGCGTCGACAAGAAGGGCCAGGAGTTCTACCAGATCAGCCTGGGCGGCTCCTCCCATCACGATGCCGCGATTGGCAAAATTCTCGGGCCCTCTTTTGCCCGGGAAGATATGCCGGAAGTGATGCAGAAAATCATTAATGTGTACGTCGATAACCGGACCGAGGAAGAGCCTTTCCTGGATACTTATCGCCGTATTGGCATCGAGCCATTCAAGGAGCGGGTTTATGCCTGATGTGATCACCAGTGACGGAAGTATCCGTCAGGACGATTGGGTTGTTGTGCCAAGGCCAGCAGACGGGGAGTCCCTGGATGTTCCCGAGCAACCTGCCCTGATTCCGGCCGATCTTTGGTTGGCGGGCAAGGAGCACTTTGAAGACCGTGATGATATCGGTGTGTGGCTCGACAGCCATGATGAGCCGGAGATTCTGGCTGGCGTGGTCAATGAGCTGCCGGTGATTGCGGTGAACTTTCCGAAGTTCAGCGATGGCCGCGGTTACAGTATCGCGCGGCTGCTTCGGGAGCGCCTGAGCTACCGGAACGAACTTCGTGCGGTCGGTGATGTGCTTCTTGATCAGCTGCAGTTTATGAAGCGGTGCGGTTTTGACACGTACGTACTGCGCGCCGACAAGGATATCAACAAGGCAGCTCGTTGCCTGAACTTCTTTACCCAGGGGTATCAGGCGGCGACGGATACGGACGAGCCGTTGTTTCGTCGTCGGGCTTCCTGACCTGAGGCATTCGCTTCAGGAGTACGAAAAGAAGGGGCTTACTTTCCAAAACACGCTCCTTGCGGCACATCCATGTGACGCTTGGGCTCCGCCATCCCTGGCTCCGCACAGTTTTGGAAAGTAAGCCCCTTCTCTTCTATATCAACCTCGCAGTCGCCTACTTGGAGTGATCCAGAACGATTTTCCCTGATGACTCCCCTTTCAGAAATGCCTTCAAGGCTCCATCGAGTTCACCACGCCCGATATCGCGGGCAGACGCTTCTGTTTTCCTGCACGCCCAGTCACCGGCAAATTTGTCCCAGACTGACTGTTTGTCCGCCAGCGGAATTTCAACCGAATCCACGCCCAGCAGGTTGTTGCCCCGCAGGATAAACGGCAGAACGGTGGTTTCCAGTTGTGGCCCGGCGACCAGGCCACAGCAGGAGACGGAACCGCCTGGGTGGATCTGCTTCAGCAATTCCGCCAGTGGGCCACCGCCAACGGTATCCACGGCGTTGGCATAGGCCGGTTTCAGCATTGGCTTCCTTTCGGCTGCCAGAGCTTCGCGTCCCAGCACTTCCGTGGCACCAAGGTTTTTGAGTGCGTCGGCATGATCTTGTTTGCCACTGATAGCCACGACTTCGAATCCGAGGCTCGCAAGCAGCTCAACCGCTACGCTGCCGACAGCGCCACTGGCACCACTGACGGCAACTTTGCCTTGCTCTGGCCTGGCACCCATGATCAATAGCTTTTGTACACACAGACCCGCCGTAAGGCCGGCCGTGCCGTATATCATGGCGGTGCGGGCGCTCCAGCCCTTGGGCATTGCCACACACCACTCGGCCGGTACCCGGATGTATTCGCCGAAGCCGCCGTCGGTGTTCATGCCCAGGTCGTAGCCGGTTACCAGTACCTGGTCGCCGGCTGAAAAGGAGCCAGAGGAGGCTTCAACGACTTCCCCGGCAGCATCGATGCCAGGAGTGTGGGGGAAGTTACGTGTAACACCCTTGTTGCCGGAGGCCGACAAGGCATCCTTGTAGTTCAGGGACGAATGACTGACTTTGATCAGGACGTCGTTTTCGGGCAGATCGGATACGTGCAGCGTCTGCTCAGAGCCCTCGTATTCGCCGTCCTGCTCCTGAACGCGCCATGCCTTGAATTCGGTGTCGTTTGTCATGACTCTGTTCCCGTTACTGTAGGTTTACTGGATTTTCTGGTTGCGGAATGCGCCCAGTACCCGCCATACGGTGTGTTCAAGTGCCGCGCTGGTGGCCAGGCCAAGCTTTTCCGGCAACGTGCGTTTGCGCTGGAAACCTACCGAGATTACGTCTGCACTGTCACAGGCCTCAATGAGATATTCGTCGGAGGTCTTGATCTCGTCCACCAGTTTGACCTCCAGCGCGCGGCGGCCAAACCAGATATCGCCGTTTGCAACGGCGGCAATATCCAGTTCCGGACGGCGTTCACCCACGTACTCTTTGAACAACACGTGGGTATCCTCAAGGTCTTCAAGGAATTTGGTTCTGCCTTTATCCGTGTTCTCGCCGAATACGGTCATGGTGCGCTTGTGCTCACCAGCGGTCAGAATTTCGAAGTCGACGTCGTTTTTCTTGAGGAAACGATGGAAGTTGGGCAGTTGGGCAACAACACCAATGGACCCGAGAATCGCAAATGGCGACGCGACAATCCGGTCAGCCACGCACGCCATCATGTAACCGCCGCTGGCGGCGACTTTATCCACGCAGGCCGTAAGCCGAATACCCTTGGCGCGAATACGGTCTAACTGGGCAGCCGCGAGTCCGTAAGAGTGAACCAGGCCGCCGCCACTTTCGAGACGTATCACCACTTCATCGGTTTCGGGCTCCGCAACGCTGAGCACCGCTGTGATCGAGCGGCGCAAAGAGTCCGTATCGCTGGCTTTGATATCGCCGTCAAAGTCCAGCACGTACACCTTGGGACGGGGTTTTTCCTCAGCATCACCGGATTTGCGCTTGGCCTTCTCGGCTTTCTGTTTGGCCTTGTCTTCCTTTTTACGGGCTTTCTCAAAAGCCTTGCGCTCTGAATCGCTGCGCAGTTTGGCCTGAAGTGACTCCCTCAGCTTGCGGTATTTCTCGTTGAGTTTGCGAACCCGCAGCTCACCGTCACTCCCCTGATCGTCCTTGTCTTTATGGGCAGCGGATAAAACCACTGAGACAATGACCAGAAGCGCCACCACGAGGGTGACCGTTTTCGCAATAAACAAACCGAACTCTGTCAGAAATTCCAAGTTGCTTCTCCAGGATTATTCTTGAGCGCTCGATTGTAACCGAGGTGCCCTGAGGTACAAGCCATAGAACCAATAACAAATTAAAACAAGCGTTCGATCGAGCTTGACACCAGTAATGTCTAACCCTAAAGTCGAATGGCTACGTCGGCTCACCCGGGCTTCCATGCAGGCGAAAGGCCAGGAACCAGAAGCCGTCAATACGCCACGACAACCATCAATAAGGGTAAAATAATGTCTGTAGCTCAGATATTCGAGAAACTCGAACAAAATTTTAACGCGGACGCAGCTGAAGGCCTGGATCTGGTATTCCAGTTCGACATCGAGGACGACAAGACCTATCACCTGGTTATCAAGGATGGCACCTGCAAGATGGCTGAAGGCGCCCATGACGATCCTTCCGTCACCCTGATCATGAACTCCGAAACCCTGCAGGGCATCGTTTCCGGCGAAACCGATGGCATGCAAGCCTTTATGGCCGGTCAGCTGCGCGCTGAAGGCGACATGATGCTGGCTACCAAGCTGGGCGAGCTGTTCAACATGGGCTGATCGATAGGCTGATCGCTCTTTGAACGCCATAAAAAAACCTGCCCAAACGGCAGGTTTTTTATGGCCATTGAATAACGCAACAGGACTAAAGCCCCACGTCCTCCAATGAGGATTCCGCCAGCTTCAACAGGTCAGCATTTCGATCTTCGCGCCTGCCTACACTCTCTATATAGTACTCAAGGGACGTTAGTGCGTCCGCCAGTGCTTCCAACACCTGAGCCTGAGGCGCTTCCCTGGCATCCAGCAATCGTTCCTGAATGGACGCCGCCACGCGCTCCAACACCGAAGCCGCGCCGGGATCGTCCAGCATGTGCAGACCACCCCAGATACTGTGCAACGTAGCAGGCAGGTTGGCGAGGTGGAGCTTGTCGTAGTCGGACTCGATGAACGCCGTTATGGCACGTTTTGCGAGGGTCAGCGCACTTTTCGCTTCGTCGGCCACCACGTAGGTGGCTTCCTGAAGGTAAAGAGATTCTTCACGGGTACGCTGCCCACCAGCAAGAGCGTCGGTTTCCGAGGTGATGCCACGAACCACGATTTGCATCACGGCGTCCTCGATACCCAATACGGAATCGGCCAGCTTGTAGAGCTCATCGTCCGCTGGCAGGCGACTCTCTTCCTCCCAGGTCCGCAACTTCACGGCCTCACCCCGGGCCATGGTTCCCAGCTGGTTGAGATCCAGCATCACCAGTGTATTGGCAAGGCGCTCAAGCGCATCTGCAATGGAGGACAACTCCGCCAGGTCCGGCTCGATGCCGCGCTCAACAATGTCCAGCTTGTCCTTGAGCTGATTCAGTTCGTCCTGCAACGCCGTCGACAACGATTTGAGAACATCGGTGCCCGGGCCATAAAGACGACGGGCATGGGCATCAAGCATGGAGTCCGGGAATTCCGCGGGCGTCAGTCGGTAAGCTGACAACACGGAGGTTACCTCGGGATTTGCCGATCCACTTCTATAGAGCAGGTACACCAGATCACGAATGAGAGAATCCGGCGCATCCTTGGCCGTGGCCACCTTGCCGACGTATACGACTTCACGGGAATATTTCTCGATACGCATGAACATGCGCTTGCGGGCTTTGCTGAACCCCATGACCCGATCAAGCATGGTATCCGCCACAATGGCAACCAGACACCACATCTGCCCCATGGACTGCCCCTGGCAAAGCCGAGCAAATCCACGCGCCGCCCGGCCAAACAACTTTTTACTCACCACATCGTTCTTTTCACGAAGCACACCCAACAGCGCGACCTGGAACGTCAAACGCATACGGCGGGCCAGTATCTCGTATTCCGCTTCGTTACCGTCAAACGTCTGAAGAGAAAGCCCCGAGCAGAAGTCCGGCCGTTCCTTGACATCAACATCGAAGAAACAGGATTCCGGGTAGGGTTTTTCCTTGCGGGCTTCGCGCAGATCATTGATAACCGGCAGCAGCAGCTCCGGATGGTCCGCACGTTGCTGATGATAGTATTCAACATAACGGCGCAAAATGAACAATGCGCTGTTGAGAGTCGTCAGGAGGATATTCTTGTCATCGTTGGCGCCAACGGGAACATCATTGGCCATACTGACGGCTTCCTGGCACAACAGAGTGCCGGCACGCAGTTCGACAAGAATGAAAATACCGCGGAGCTGATTCAGAAAATCCACACAGTTCTGCAGATCCTCACCGCTTTCACGGTTTTCCTGAAAGCGTTCAAGGCTGGACTCTGCCTGTCTGATGGTCTGCTCAATCTCACTTTTGACCAGATCAAATGACTGTGATTTCGTCGCCAGAGACGATTGAACCATAAACGCTTCCTGTAAATTATGCGGAAACTACCGCGTCCTGTTCTTGGAATGTGATCTTTTCGGTTGTTTGAAGAATCACTTTATGAGCCAGATTTACCCTTCCCGGCTAAAATAAAAAGTTCGCGAAAACTCGCGAACTTATCATTACTTATAACACAAAACTCAAGTAGCTCAAGAAAGCAGGAATGTAACAAAACGTACAGCGCGACACACAGTTCGCACTGCCAAAAGAATATTCTGCCTAGCTCGGCTTATTCTTCAGCTGTAAGCCTTTCCCATACAGTTGTACCGGCCTGCTTTGCCAGCAATGCCATGAATTCGTCGTGGGCGGAGCGCTCATCGTCACTGGCCCTGGGTACCGGCAATGGATTGCGATTATCCGCCAGGCGACGGATACCGCCCTCACCGCCAGCTTCGTCACCGCCAGCATCCAGGGAGAGTGCTGTCTGCCCGCCAGTAAGCAAAAGATAGACGTCAGCAAGAATTTCCGCATCCAGCAAAGCGCCGTGCAGCTCACGATTACTGTTGTCGATCCCGTAACGCTTGCATAAGGCGTCCAGATTATTTTTCTGGCCGGGATGCTTCTTGCGGGCAATGGCAAGGGAGTCCACCACGCCGCAATGTTCAGTCGTCCTGCGAACAGGCTTCAGACGGGCGAATTCGGAATCCATGAATCCAATATCGAACGCCGCGTTGTGAATAACCAGCTCGGCCCCTTTTATGAACTCAAAGAACTCGTCGGCTATTTCGGCGAATTTTGGCTTGTCCGCCAGGAACTCGTTGGTGATGCCATGAACCGTTATGGCTTCCGCCTCCACTTCCCGCTCCGGGTTAATGTAGACGTGATAGTGCCGACCGGTAATCTGACGTTCCATCAACTCAACGCAGCCAATTTCGATAATCCGGTGACCTTCCGTCGGGTCGATACCGGTGGTTTCCGTATCCAGTACAATCTGTCTCATGGTTTTCCTATGGTTACCCCATTGGTTACGCCGTTGTTATCCGGCGCTCGCCAGTTCTTCCACACCGCGATTGGCCAGCTCGTCTGCCAGCTCGTTGTCAGGATTGCCCGAGTGCCCTTTCACCCAATGCCAATTGACCTTGTGGCGGGCCACCTCATTGTCCAGCTCCCGCCAGAGATCTTCATTCTTGACCGGCTTCTTTGCGGATGTTTTCCAACCGTTTCGCTTCCAGCCCGTCATCCATTCGGTGATGCCCTTACGGACATATTGGGAATCGGTATAAAGCTCCACGTCGCAGGCGCGCCTGAGCGCTTTCAAACCCTGTATCGCAGCCATCAACTCCATGCGATTATTGGTGGTATTCGCTTCACCACCGTGCAACATCTTGTTGGCATCGCCGTACCTCAGAACAACGCCCCAGCCTCCTGGCCCAGGGTTGCCCTTGCAGGCGCCATCGGTATAGAGAACAACCTTACCGGCCATCAATACTCCTCGACATGCTTGTGTTTCAGTATGGCGCACCGACCGTTTTCGGGGCGCGCCGGGTAGTCACGGGAAGCTCCCACTGCGCCCCGTCCTGGCAAGGCAATGACTTTCTGCCCCTGCCAGGCTGGTCTCCGTTGTAACCTGGAGTAAACGCGTTTTTTGGCAAGGATACAGTAATAAGCCCCCACCGGCAGGAAACGGTTGCCGCACACCCTTTCCATCAGGCCCCTGCGCTCTGCGAGTGCCGCCCGCTGAAGCGGAACCTGGAAAAACGAGGAGCCCGAGGACTCCACAGAAAAGTCCAGTAGCCGGAGCCAGTCCTCCATGCGTCCCTTCATCAGAAAACGACCACCCCAGGGGCCTTCATGGTGCCTGGAAACCAGTTTCCTCACGCCCCAAAGGCTAAACGGGTTAAACCCGATCAGCACCATCATGCCCTCCCCCCTAAGCACCCTGGAGGCCTCTCGCAAAGCCTGGTGGGGATGCGGCGAAAAATCCGCCGTGTGGTGGAGAATCACCAGGTCCATGGAGTCACCGGGAAAGGGCAACTCATCGGCATCGCAGACCGCCACACCGTCGGGAATGGAAGACTGCCAGTTCGGCGTCGTCAGAACACGTTGGGCAAAATCCGTCCCACTGGCCAGTGGCAGGCGATGACTGACGGCAACCTGCAACTGTCTCGCACCGGAGAGGGCGCGAACATGGCGCTCAACGCAGGCGCGCTGGTCAGCCAGCAGTGAACGGCCCAGGGGCGTCTGGAACCAGCTCTCGAAGCTGTCATGTCGGGCGGGATAGTCAACGTCACCTGTTGGGCTCATTGCTGCGTTCCCCTGGTTCGTTTCTCCGGTGTTGGGGCACCGGGATTAATACTCTATGATAACAGTCACACTCGTATCGCACATGTGGAGCCTATGCTGACCATTAACGCTATTCCAGCCTTCAATGACAACTACATCTGGTGCCTGTCCAACAGTGAGGACCGTAAGGCATTGATCGTGGACCCCGGGCAGGCGGAGCCGGTCATCGAGTTCCTGGCAGACAACGGACTGGAACTGGACACCATACTGGTGACCCACCACCACCCTGACCATGTTGGCGGCGTGAGCAAACTCGCCGGAACAGTATCCGACTGCAGAATCATCGGCCCGGCGAATTCTCCCTTCAAGGGCGCCACCAGTGAAGTGCACCCCGGGGATGACGTGGTCTGGCAACAGCTCACATTCAGTGTCCTTGGTGTTCCCGGGCACACTCTCGACCACATTGCCTATTATACCGACGTTCATGTCAACGACCGTCCGGTCCTGTTTTGTGGCGATACCCTGTTTGTGTGCGGTTGTGGACGCCTGTTTGAAGGGTCTCCGGAGCAAATGAAACGCTCGCTGGAAAGCCTTAGGGGCCTGCCAGACGACACAGCCGTGTATTGCGCCCACGAATACACACTAGCCAACCTTAAGTTCGCCCGTCATTGGCTACCTGATGACGAGCCGCTCAGGGATTTCGAAGCCCGCTGCCAGAAACGTCGCGACGATGGCATGCCCACCGTTCCATCCATCCTTGGTGAGGAAAAGCAACTTAACCCTTTCCTGCGCTGGGACGACAAGGCGGTAATCGAAGCTGCGCACCAATACGCTCAGAAAGCGGGCCTGGCCGTCGAATCGGACAACGACGTGTTCGCAGCCACAAGGCACGGCAAAGACACATTCTAAAGGACACGTTCTAAAGGATACGCTCAGAGGCGGGTAACAATTTCTATCAATGACGTAACGCGAGTCTTGTTGACCCCCCGAAAAGCCTTCCAATAGAATCCGTGAAACTTTTGTGTCATAACTCATTAAATATGCCGGGTTTTCATACAGTTCACCCCGGCGTCGACCAGCCACCGGAAGTAGTCATATGACGGTCTCGCGATTTTCCACCCTGTTTCTCCTTGGCGCACTTGCCAGTGGCTGCAGCGCTCTTGATCCTTTCTCAGAGTCTCCATCAAGTGACGTACTGGCCTCAGAAAAACTGACCGTGGCCGCCGGTGACGATGAGCTTAAAGAAGCGATTGAGTCCTCGCCTGGTGACGAATCAACCGGCCGCGCGTCCCGGACGAAGCTCGACGACGCCATCGACCCAACGCTCAAGAAAACCGCGGAAGACGCCAGGGAAAAGCTCGACGATCCTGACCAGAAGATCGCGGAAGAGAATGACGCCACACCGGACCTGTGGCACCGCCTGCGGGCAGGCTTCGCGCTGGATCACGATGCCAGCGAACCCAGGGTCCAGGCGCAACTGAACTGGTACAAAAAGCACCCGCGCTACATTGATCGAGTCGTCGATCGTGGCAGCCGCTACCTGCACTATATTGTTTCCGAAGCCGAGAAACGTGGGCTGCCCACGGAACTGGCCCTACTGCCCGTGGTGGAGAGTGCCTTCGATCCGTTTGCGTACTCCCACGGCCGTGCTGCCGGCCTGTGGCAATTCATTCCTTCCACGGGCAAGTATTTTGGCCTGACCCAAAGCTGGTGGCATGACGATCGCCGCGACATCATTGCTGCCACCGACGCGGCGCTGACGTACCTTGACCGACTGGCAACGCGATTTGACGGCGACTACATGCTGGCACTTGCGGCTTATAACAGTGGTGGGGGCACGGTTTCCAGCGCCATGCGCCGCAACCGCAAGCGCAATCAGCCAACGGATTACTGGTCCCTCGACCTGCCTCGGGAGACTCGCCATTACGTCCCAAAACTGATCGCCCTGGCGAAGATCTTTGATGATCCACAGGCCCACGGCATCGAACTGCCCCCGCTGGACGACGAGCCCTACTTTGAAGTCGTCGACACCGGTTCGCAGCTCGATCTGGCCCAGGCAGCGGAACTGGCCGGTGTCGATATCGACGAGATTTACCTGCTCAACCCCTCGTACAATCGCTGGGCGACATCACCGGATGGTCCCCACCGTCTGCTAGTTCCCCGCGACCAAGCTGAAACCTTCGCTACGGCCCTCAAGAGCATGGATCCGGCGAAGCGCGTTTCCTGGCGGAACTACAAGGTGGAATCCGGCGACACCCTGAGCACCATTGCCAAACGCTACTCCACCACACCCTCGGTGATACAGCAGGTCAACAACCTCGACAGTCACATCATTCGCATCGGCCAACGGCTGATGATTCCCTCTGCTGCCGAACAGGCGGGCACCTATTCCCTGAGCGCCAGTGAACGACTCGCCAGAAAGCAGGAACGGAGCGGCAAGAACGCCAATGGCACCCGAGTTGACTACAAAGTTCGCTCCGGGGACACCTTCTGGGATATTGCCCGCGAGCATCGGGTGTCCGTTCGCCAGCTGGCGTCCTGGAATGGCATGGCGCCCGGTGATCCTCTGATGCCCGGCAAGAAACTGGTCATCTGGTCCAAGTCGAAACAACCCGCCATGCTGGCCAGCACCAATCGTGGCAAAGGCATGGTACGCAAGGTGGGCTATCAGGTCCGCAAAGGGGATTCCCTGTCGACCATCGCCAGCCGGTTTGCGGTTAATGTGAGAGACATCGCAAGCTGGAACGACCTCAACACCTCACGTTATCTTCAGCCCGGGCAAAGTCTGGTACTCTATGTCGACATAAGAAACAGCCCCTGAGTCTGAACCGAAACGTGCGAGATCTATGACAAGAACACGGAAAGCCTCATCCCTCATCAGTGTTTTGACCGTTACCGCCATGGTTCTCCTCCCATGGCAATCAGCTTCAGCCGAGCCGGACGCACGTCACGGCATCGCCATGCACGGCGAGCCCCAATACTCCGAAGGCTTCCCGCACTTTGACTACGTTAACCCCGGGGCGCCCAAGGGCGGCGTCCTTCGAATGGCCGTGGTGGCCAATGGATTCGACACCTTTAACCCTTTCGTTATTCGCGGTGTAGCCGCGGCGGGCATTAACACATACCTATACGATACGCTGATGGAACCGTCGGCGGACGAACCCTTTTCCGCGTATGGCCTGATTGCCGAGTCTATTGAAACCCCGGAAGACCGCAGTTACGTGACCTTTCATCTGCGTGATGAAGCCCGGTTCCAGGATGGTGAACCCATTACCGCGAAGGACGTGAAGTTTTCGTTCGATGTTCTGACCACCAAAGGCCATCCTTTCTATCGCAACTATTATGCAGACGTGTCCGAGGTAATCATCGAAGATGAGCGGACTATCCGCTTCGAGTTTGGTGACACCAACAACCGTGAACTGCCACTGATTCTTGGCCAACTGCCCGTTCTTCCAAGTCATTACTGGAAAGATCGTGAATTTGGCGACAACGGTCTGACACCGCCCGTTGGCAGTGGCCCGTATCGCATTAGCGACTTCGAGGCGGGCCGCTCCATCACCTTCAAACGGGTGGAGGATTACTGGGCCAGGAACATCGGAGTGCGAAAGGGGCGGTATAACTTCGATGAAATTCACTATGACTACTACAAGGATGACACCGTCGCCCTGGAGTCCTTCCGTGCCGGTAATTTCGATTTTCGGGTAGAGTCCTCGGCTAAGAACTGGGCCACCGCCTACACCGGTAACCAGTTTGACTCCGGCAAGGTTAAAACTGAAGCCGTAGAACATGGCCGCCCTGCCGGCATGCAGGCGTTCGCGATGAACACCCGCCGCCAGGTATTCAGCGACCCTCGTGTACGGGAAGCGCTGGCTTACGCGTTTGACTTTGAATGGGCCAACAAAAATCTTTTCTTCGGGCAATACACCCGTACCTCAAGCTACTTCGAGAACAGCGAGCTGGCGTCATCAGGACTGCCCGAAGGTCGCGAACTGGAGATCCTTGAGCCTTACCGCGATCAATTGCCCGACGATGTATTCAATGAAGAGTATCAACCCCCTTCGACGGCGGGTAAAGGCGGGCTTCGCGATAACTTCCGTACAGCCCTGACGTTGTTACGGGAGGCCGGCTATGAGGTCAGGGATGGCACCATGGTGAACCGGGAAACCGGTAATCCACTGGCCTTCGAGATCCTGATCTTTCAGAAAACCTTTGAACGGGTGGTGCTGCCCTTCAAGAACAACCTCGAAAGACTCGGCATTGATGTGTCCGTACGCCTGGTGGATACCAACCAGTACATCCAGCGCCTTCGTGAGTTCGACTACGACATGACCGTCCAGGGCATCGGCCAGTCCGACTCTCCTGGCAATGAGCAGCGGGAGTACTGGCATTCCTCCAATGTCGATGTGAAGGGCTCGCGCAACTATATGGGGGTGGGTAGCCCGGTGGTGGATGAATTGGTCAACCTGGTCATCCAGGCGCCTACCCGGGAGGAGCTTGTTCATCGTACGCGGGCGCTGGACCGTGTGCTGCTGCATGGACACTACGTGATTCCAAACTGGTACCTGGCCAAGGATCGGATCGCGTACTGGTCGTTCCTTCAACGGCCGGAGACGGTTCCCAAAAACGGTGTGGACATCAACAACTGGTGGGTAAAAAGCACTGACCAATGACGCAGATCTCTGATACAACTTTGACGGAGTTCCGCTGAATGGGCAGTTATATCCTCAGGCGCCTTGCGCTGATAATCCCCACCCTCCTCGGGATCATGTTGCTCAATTTCGTCATTGTTCAGGCCGCCCCTGGCGGTCCCGTTGAGCAGTTGATTGCGGAAACCGAGGGGCACGGTGGTAGCGCCCTTTCCCGGGCCAGCGGCGGTGGTGCCGGCGGCGAGGTTACCTCCTCAAGTGGCGACAGCCGCGGCTCCCGCGGCCTGCCGGAAGAGCTGCTCAAAGAAATAGAGGTTATGTACGGCTTCGACAAGCCGCCCCACGAGCGATTCCTGAAGATGCTCGGGGATTACGCCACCTTTGATTTTGGCGAGTCCTTTTTTCGGGACCGCTCGGTGATCGAACTGATTCTGGACAAGATGCCGGTGTCCATCTCCCTGGGGTTGTGGTCCACCCTGATTATCTACCTGATCTCGATCCCCCTCGGCATCCGCAAGGCGGTCACCGACGGATCGCGATTCGACGTCTGGAGCAGTTCTGCCATCGTGGTGGGTTACGCCATACCAGGCTTCCTGTTTGCGATACTGTTGATCGTCCTGTTCGCAGGGGGCAGTTATCTGGACTGGTTTCCTCTGCGGGGGCTGACGTCGTCCAATTTCGATGAACTTACCTGGTACCAGAAAATCGGAGATTACTTCTGGCACCTCGCATTGCCTGTAACGGCCAATGTCATCGGCGGCTTTGCCACCCTCACCCTGCTGACCAAGAACTCTTTCCTCGATGAGATCAGCAAGCAGTATGTGGTGACCGCCAGGGCCAAGGGGCTGGAAGAGAAACAGGTGCTTTACGGGCATGTGTTCCGCAACGCCATGCTGATCGTCATTGCCAGCCTTCCCGGCGTGCTTGTGTCGCTATTCTTCACAGGCTCATTGCTGATTGAAGTGATCTTCTCCTTGGATGGCCTCGGATTACTGGGCTTTGAGGCAGCGTTGAACCGGGATTATCCGGTGATATTCGGCACCCTCTATATCTTCACGCTGATGGGATTGGTACTGAAGCTGATCAGCGATATCACTTACGTTCTGGTGGATCCCCGCATCGATTTCGAAAGCCGGGAGGGATCGTAGGTATGGTGACGCTCTCTCCCATCCAGCAACGGCGACTGCGCAACTTCCGCAATAATCGTCGTGGCTTCTGGTCCCTGTGGATATTCCTGGCCCTCTTTGGACTCTCACTCATCGCCGAGGTGATTGCGAATGACGTGCCACTGGTCGCCTACTACAAAGGGGATGTTTACTTTCCGATCGTGGAAAGTGTACCCGAGGAGACGTTCGGCGGGTTTCTGCCCACCGAAGCCGACTACCGCGATTCGTTTATCGCCGATGAAATCGAGGCAAATGGCTGGATGATCTGGCCCCCCATTCGCTTTAGCTACAACACCACGAACTATAACCTTGAGGTACCATCTCCGGCCCCACCCAGCGCTGAAAACTGGATCGGCACCGATGACCAGGGCCGGGATGTGGCTGCGCGGGTGATTTACGGGTTCCGCATTTCCGTCCTGTTCGGGCTTGTGCTGACCATTCTCAGCTGCATCGTGGGCGTGGTTGTGGGTGCTATCCAGGGCTACTACGGTGGTAAGGTTGATCTGCTGGGGCAGCGATTTATCGAAGTCTGGTCAGGGCTTCCGGTGCTCTACCTGCTGATTATTCTGTCAAGCATCGTGCAACCTAATTTCTGGTGGCTGCTGGGCATCATGCTGTTGTTCAGCTGGATGGGGCTGGTGGATGTGGTTCGCGCGGAATTCCTGCGCGCCCGCAATTTCGAATACGTTAAGGCCGCGAGAGCCCTGGGACTGGGCAACCGCAAGATCATGTTCCGCCATATCCTGCCCAACGCGATGGTGGCCACCCTCACCTTTCTACCGTTCATCCTGACCGGTGCCATAACCGGCCTGACGTCACTGGACTTCCTGGGATTTGGCCTACCGTCCGGGTCACCCTCACTGGGTGAGCTGATCGCCCAGGGTAAATCCAACCTCCATGCCCCGTGGCTGGGTATATCGGCGTTTGTGTCCCTGTCCATCATGTTGACGCTGCTGGTGTTTGTCGGTGAAGCCGTCCGTGATGCCTTCGATCCGAGAAAGAACTGATATGTCGCAACTGCTGGAAATCCGGGATCTGTCCATACGTTTTGACGACACCATTCAGGCCGTGGATCGATTGTCGCTGAGTATCGACAATGGTGAAACCGTCGCCCTGGTGGGAGAAAGCGGCTCCGGGAAATCCGTATCCGCCCTGTCCATCCTCCGACTGCTCGACGAACGCCACGCCAGTTATCCCTCAGGTGCGATCCTGTTCCAGGGAGAGGACATGCTGAAGGCCAGCCAGAAACGCCTTCGACAGATCCGCGGACGTCACGTCAGCATGATTTTCCAGGAGCCAATGACCTCGCTCAATCCATTGCACACGGTGGAAAAGCAGATCAGTGAAACCCTGGCACTGCACAAGGGGATGCGTGGCCCACAGGCTCGTGCCCGTTGCGTGGAACTATTGGATTTGGTCGGCATCCCCTCGCCTGAAGAGCGCCTGACGAGCTACCCTCATCAGCTCTCCGGCGGCCAGAAGCAGCGCGTAATGATTGCCATGGCCCTCGCCAACGAGCCGGACCTGCTGATCGCAGACGAGCCGACAACAGCACTCGACGTCACTGTCCAGAAGCAGGTACTGGAATTGTTAAAAGACCTGCAACAAAAGCTGGGCATGGCGATCTTGCTGATCACCCACGACTTGTCCATCGTGCGGCGCTATGCAGACCATGTCGTGGTGATGGAGCAGGGACAACTGATCGAGGAAGCGCCGACAGCGCAGCTGTTTGAAGAGCCACAGCATGCTTATACCCGTCGCTTGCTGGACGCAGAACCACCGGCCTCGCCGTCGGGCACCATGGTCGACAACAAGTCGCTGCTGGACGTGAACAACCTTGATGTGCGCTTCGTTACTCGCAAAAGCCTGTTTGGTCGGCCTCAGTCGTGGTTTCAGGCGGTCGACGACGTCAGTTTCTCGCTCAACGAAGGCGAAACCCTGGGTATCGTTGGTGAAAGCGGAAGTGGCAAGACCACGATCGGCCACGCACTGCTGAAGCTCACTTCCAGTCGCGGCAGTATTCGGCTCAGCGGCGAAGAACTCGGTCCGCTCGACCAGAAGCAGTTCCGGCCATGGCGCAGCCGTATTCAGATTGTGTTCCAGGACCCATTCGGTAGCCTCAGCCCGCGGATGTCAGTCGCCGAGATCGTGCGTGAAGGCCTGGAAATACACGTACCGGCAACACCCGAAGAACAGGACCGAAGGGTCATACAGGCGCTCACCGACGTCGGGCTCGACCCACAGGCCCGTCACCGCTACCCTCATGAGTTCTCCGGCGGTCAGCGCCAACGCATTGCCATCGCCCGGGCGCTGGTGCTGCAGCCAGAACTCATCATTCTGGACGAGCCCACCTCTGCCCTGGACAGGACGGTGCAAAAACAGGTGATTAACCTGCTGCGGGATCTCCAGGACAAATATGGTCTAAGCTATGTGTTTATCAGCCACGATCTGGCCGTGGTCCGGGCACTGAGCCACAAATTGCTGGTACTGAAGAGTGGTCGGGTCGTGGAATACGGCGATGCCGCCGGGATATTCAATACACCAAAGCACGATTACACCCGTGAACTGCTTGGGGCGGCCCTGTTCTACAGCCAATAAAGCGCAATGACAGGCCACGCCCGATTACTACGACCAATTGAGCGTTACCCGCACCGCTGCGGTTCATGGATAATGCCTTAAACTGAAACACAGGGAGAATCGTTATGGGATTACTCAGTGGCAAAAAAGCACTGATTGTCGGCGTTGCAAGCAAACACTCGATCGCTTATGGCATCGCCGAAGCCTTTGCCAAACAAGGCGCCGAGCTGGCATTCACTTACCAGAATGAAAAGCTCAAATCCCGAGTAGAGAAATTCGCCGAAGGCTGGGGCAGTTCGCTGATTTTCCCGTGCGATGTTGCCAGCGATGACGAAATAGAAGCTGTGTTCACCGAACTGGGCAAGCACTGGGACGACATCGACATTATTGTCCACTCTGTCGGTTACGCCCCGGCCAACGAGCTGGATGGCAACTATGTGGACGTCACCACGCGGGAAGGCTTCCGCATCGCCCACGACATCAGCTCCTACAGCTTTGTTGCCCTGGCCCAGGCCGGTCGCAAGATGATGCATGAAAACAGCTCCCTGCTGACCCTCAGCTACCTGGGTGCCGAGAAAGTACTGCAGAACTACAACGTCATGGGACTGGCCAAGGCTTCCCTTGAGGCGAACGTTCGCTATATGGCCGGCAGTCTGGGGCGTGATGGCATCCGGGTCAACGCCATCTCGGCAGGGCCAATCAAGACCCTGGCGGCCTCTGGCATCAAGAGCTTCCGCCGTATGCTGGCCGAGAATGCCAGGCGGGCACCGTTACGCCGCAACGTGACTACCGACGAAGTGGGTAACGCTGCTGCCTTCATGTGTTCTGACATGGCCAGCGGCATTACTGGTGAAATCATGTACGTTGATGCCGGCTTCAACATTACCGGCATGGGCGAGTTGGAAGACTGAAGCTCCCGGTTTTCCCGGCAGGGCTTTCGGGCCTTGCCGGGACGACTTAACCCTCAGACATCGCCTTTGCGACGGCTTCCACCCACTCCAGATAGGACGTGTCATCCGACTCCAGTATCTGAAGTCCCACCAGCCAACTGGTTTCAGTGCTTGCACGACACCAGACAACCTCCACCATCAGACCAAACGGCTTATTGTCATCCTCCAGACTGACCCAGGCAGGTAAGAGCGCACCCTGGGTTACCGGTTCTGCGGTCGTCAACCGGATACCACGGGCAGAGACATCGCTGGTGCGTGATACCAGAGACCGTCCGGACTGATCCCCCTCGACATCCGGAATCGGTGATTCCAGCTCCAGGGTCACACTTGCGCTCGCAGCCAGCCGGTACTCGGAACGGTTATCCCCAGATTCCGGAGCATCCTCGTAGTCGCCAAAACTGTAATCGATATCGCTCATGATCATCTATCCGATAGTGTTTTATCCGGTCAGTTTCGACCGACCCTGATACGGCCAACCACCCGCGACAGAGCGTCATCAAACTCTGCAGAGCTACCAAGTACGCGTACCCGGCCCATCACCACGTGATCCACGA
Source organism: Marinobacter sp. UBA2688 (assembly GCF_002352785.1). Lineage (NCBI taxonomy): Bacteria > Pseudomonadati > Pseudomonadota > Gammaproteobacteria > Pseudomonadales > Marinobacteraceae > Marinobacter > Marinobacter sp. UBA2688. Next base: position 41,169 of record NZ_DELU01000015.1, on the reverse strand, counting down.
GTTCATCCACCAGGAATTCGCGGCGATTCAGCCCCAGTCGGTCCACAAAAACCAACTTCCGGGAGGCATTGATCCGTACGGCCAGCTTCAGGCGAACGGCATCCTTGTCCTCACCGCTACTTTCCTCGACGATCCAACCACCCAGTTTGATGCCTTCCACCAACTCCCTCGCAGCGGTCTCCCGCTCCTGCAACAGGCGTTGCTGCTCGGCTTCTTCATCAGCGATACGTCGATCTTCTGCCGCTTTCTTCTGCCTTGCGAGTTCAGCCTGCCTGGCGGCTTCCTCCTGTTGGCGCAATTGTTCCGCTTCCGCCTTTTCCCGACGCAAGGTTTCTGCCCGGGCTCTCGCCTCCCTGGCGGCTTCTTCCCGTTGCAACGTCTGGCGTTCAAGCACCACAGATAGCGAGGTAATGGTTTCCGCCAACACCTGACCGAAGGGAGTCAATGGTGGTAATAATCTCAGGGTGCCGCTATCGAGAGCCGTGGAGAACCTTGGCCAGGGCATTAGTCCCAGTTTGACCCCGGCACCATTGGTCCAGAGCGCTTCACAGGTATCCGGTAGCAGAGCAAAGAAATACCGACGTCGCTCCGCGGCGCCCTCACCTTCCACAAACCATTTTCCCAACAACGGCTCAACCTCGGCCTCGGGCGGTGCGGAAAACGACAACCAGGAAGGATCCCAGGAGAATCGGTCGCCTTCCGGCAACGCGGAAACCAGCTCGGGCGTTTCGCCCCTCAGACGATCCACCATAACCGACTGGATTCCTTGCAGGGCCGAGTCATCCAGGGGCTTGCCGTTGACGCGGTTCCAGACGTCGCTGATCCGGTCACCAATTTGCTCCCCCACCGTATAGAGGCGGTTCCTGTCCTTGTCGGAAAGCGCCGGATCACCAATCCAGACAAGCCATTCCAACAGTTTGCTGGCATGCCGCCAGTTGTCGCCCTCGGTGCCTTCCTGCCAGACAATCTGCTTGATCAGGGCAAACCAGTGATCAAAGATAAACCGAACCACGGCTTGCGGCAGCTGACGATTCTGGAGGGCCCGGCCCACCAATGCCCTAGCCGTCTGTTCCGACTTTCTTTGACGGGCGGCGCCCTGCTCGGTTTCCAGCAACCGCTGACGTAAACGCTCATTCTGCTGTTCGCGCTTTCCCGCATCCTCTTCCCACTGACGGCAGAATTCGATAACCGGCCCGACGTCCCCGGAATCGAAACAGCCGGACACCGCTATGGTCAGTGAATCCAACTGATCCAGGAGGGCCCTCCCTGAGCGCCCGCTGGAACCACTCCATCCCCTGCAGTCCTGCAGGCTGTCAAGCCAGTGCACGATGGTATCGTTCAGCGCTCCGGCTCCCTCAAGGTTCATTCGCCAGGCGAGAAAGAACCGAAGGCGGGCAATTCGCAGGGCCAGTTCGGGATGGAGGCCGCTGGTCTTGAGAAACACATCCATGATTCGGTCCGCCACATAGGCGGAATTGATCTGCCTGACCGACCAGGTCAAGGATACCGAGCGGATCACACGGGTCACGGGCTCATCCCGCTGCTCCGTCCAGCAGGACAGCAACAATGGGCGCCAGTCGCTGGCTGCGTCTGCAGCAACCTTTCCCGCGGGATAGGGAAGATCGGGTACACGAATGCCTGAAAGCACGTCCCCAATCCTCTTTACCACCTGTTTCCGGGACAGTACTTTGCGCTTTTTCTGCGTGCTCTGCTGCATCCGTTCCCCGCGCGTCAGAAGCGTTGAAAAGGTTCATCAAATAACGCAGTATAACCAACTCGCCGGGGTTTACCGCAACTAAGCGCCGGCCAGTCATGTTTTATGCGACGGGGATAACAACAGAATGTCGGGCACCAAACTAGAGAATCTGAATGTGGCGAGTCAGGAACCTTTGATTACCCCTGAAGCGCTCAAGCAGGAGATGCCGCTTTCCGGCAAGGCCGCGGAAACCGTGGAAAAAGGCCGCCAGGCCATCTATGACATCATGGACGGCAAGGACCATCGCCTGTTTGTGGTGGTGGGCCCCTGCTCCATTCATGATGTCGAAGCTGCCCGGGAATACGCCGCCAGGCTGAAGAAGCTGGCAGAAGAAGTCAGCGATACCCTGCTGATCGTCATGCGGGTGTATTTCGAGAAGCCTCGCACCACCGTTGGCTGGAAAGGGTTGATTAACGACCCCCACCTCAACGACACCTTCGACATTGAACAGGGCCTGCACATCGGCCGTCGTCTGCTCCTGGATATCTCCGAGTTGGGACTGCCCACGGCGACAGAAGCACTGGATCCTATCTCCCCGCAATACCTGCAGGATACAATCTCCTGGTCCGCTATTGGCGCGCGCACCACAGAATCTCAGACTCACCGGGAAATGAGCAGTGGCCTGTCCATGGCCATTGGCTTCAAGAACGGTACCGATGGCAGCCTGGACGTTGCAGTTAATGCCATGAAGTCGGTCTCTCACCCTCACAGCTTCCTCGGCATTGACCAGCAGGGCAAAGTCGCGGTTATCCGTACCCGGGGTAACAATTACGGCCACGTGGTTCTGCGTGGCGGCGGTGGCAAACCCAACTATGACTCAGTCAACGTTGCCCTGTGTGAACAGGCGCTGGAGAAATCCAAACTCCGTCAGTCGATCATGGTTGACTGCAGCCACGCCAATTCCAGCAAGGACCCGGCCATACAGCCTCTGGTATTGCAGGACATCACCCATCAGATCGTTGAGGGCAACCAGTCCATCCAGGGTTTGATGGTGGAAAGCAACCTGAACTGGGGCAATCAGTCGATTCCTGAAAACCTGGCCGATCTTAAATACGGTGTGTCCGTGACGGACGCCTGTATTGACTGGGAGACCACTGAAAAAGCCCTGCGTGACATGCGGGAGAAGCTGAAGGACGTTCTGCCGAAGCGTCGGGGCTGATTTCAGCCACCGATCCAGTCGAGCCTGCTTCTCAAGGTCACCACGTTGCCGATGATGACCAATGTGGGGGCAGGCACCGCATTCCTCTCCACCCTTTCCACGATGTTTGTCAGGTCCCCGGTCACAACCTGCTGGTGGGGCGTTGTCCCTCTTGAAACGAGCGCCACCGGCATCTCCGGAGACATACCGTGGGCAACCAGTTGCTGGCAGATAATCGGTAGCCCGACCAGGCCCATGTAGAACACCAGGGTCTGGTTGTTCTGGACGAAATCCTTCCAAGGCAGGTCGCAGGTGTCATTCTTCAGGTGGCCGGTGACAAACCGAACTGACTGGGCGTGGTCCCGGTGCGTAAGCGGAATGCCGGCGTAGGCGGCGCAACCGGAAGCAGCGGTAATGCCGGGCACCACCTGGAAGCGCACACCGGCCGCCGCGAGGGTTTCAATCTCCTCGCCGCCACGGCCAAAAATAAAGGGATCACCACCCTTGAGCCGCACCACTTTGCGTCCCTTGCGGGCGAGTTCCACCAGGCGGCTGTTGATCTGATCCTGGGGCAAGGTGTGGTTAGCACGCTGCTTGCCCACATGAATACGCTCGGCGGATTCAGGAATAAGTGACAGGATTTCCGGCGACACCAGGCGGTCGTACAACACCACTTCCGCTGACTGGATCAGGCGCCACGCCTTCAATGTCAGTAACTCCGGATCACCGGGGCCGGCACCCACGAGTGCAACCTCCCCTTCGGAGCTATTCGGATTTTCCGTTACCGGATTCTTGTGGTACCGAACTGGTGCAGGCTTTGCACCAACGCCCTTCCATGGTGCATCGTCGAGTCTGTCACTCATTGTATTCTGTCTACGCCTCCCATATACGGTTTCAGGACCTCGGGAACCAGGATGCTGCCGTCTTCCTGTTGATAATTCTCCATCACCGCAATCAGTGCGCGGCCAACGGCAAGCCCGGATCCGTTCAAGGTATGAACGGGCTCCGGCTTATTGGTTTCCGGGTTACGCCAGCGTGCATGCATGCGCCGTGCCTGAAAATCCCTGGCGTTGGAACAGGAAGATATTTCGCGATATTTGTCCTGGCCCGGTAACCAGACTTCGATGTCATAAGTACGGGCGGCCGCAAAACCCATGTCGCCGCCACAGAGGTCAACCAACCGGTACGGTAGTTCGAGGAGCTGCAGTACCTTTTCGGCGTGCCCGGTCAGCGCCTCGAGCGCCGCTTCGGAGTCCTCCGGGCGAACGACCTGCACCAGCTCCACCTTGTCAAACTGGTGCTGGCGGATCATCCCGCGGGTATCACGGCCGTAAGAGCCGGCTTCACTACGGAAACAGGGAGTGTGGCAGACCAGCTTCAGGGGCAGTTCTGCTGCATCAAGAATGGTGTTGCTAACCAGGTTGGTGGCCGGAACCTCCGCCGTGGGAATCAGGTAAAGAGGCTTCTCCCCGTCCATGCGGAAAAGATCTTCCTCAAATTTGGGAAGCTGGCCCGTCCCAAAGAGCGTGTCTGCGTTGACCAGGTACGGCACGTAGGCTTCCGTATACGCATGCTCGTCGGTGTGGAGGTTGATCATGAACTGGGCAAGCGCCCGATGCAGGCGGGCAACCGGGCCGCGCATCACAGCAAAACGGGAATGAGCCAGACGAGTGGCGGTCTCGAAGTCCAGGCCACCAAGGGCTTCGCCCAGGGCAACGTGGTCCTTTGGTTCAAAATCAAAGTGTTTGGGGGTACCCCAGCGACGCACCTCAACGTTATCGTCTTCGCTTTCTCCGGCCGGCACGGTGTCGTCGGGCAGGTTCGGTATGCTGGCGAGGAAGTCGTTCAATTCCTCCTGTAACACCCGCAACTCGTCTTCCGCTTCTGACTTCTGTTTCTTCAGGTCTTCCACTTCGTCCAGTAATGGCTGGATGTCTTCACCGGCCGCCTTGGCCTTGCCAATGGATTTGGATCGGCGGTTCTGCTCGCCCTGCAGAGTTTCCGTTTTCACCTGGATCGCGCGACGGCGCTCCTCGAGCTGATCGAATGTGGCTTTGTCAAAGGTGTACCCCTTGATAGCAAGGCGACGGGCGATCTCTTCAGTCTGGGTGCGGACACGTTTGGGATCGAGCATGATTATCCTGTTTCTGTTGTTCACGATTGACTGGGCATTATACCTGCGCGGCCGGCTATGACCACAGCGGGCGAAAGCGGCTAGCGGATTTCAGCGTTGCGGGTAACGCTTGCGGTCGCTGTTGCGGTTCCAGTCGTCGAGCCGGTCACGCTTTTCGGCGAGTTTGATTTCCAGGCCCCGATGGACTGGCTCATAGTAACGGCGCTGGTGAATGGCCTCGGGGAGATAGGATTCTCCGGCGGCGAATGCTTCCGGCTCGTCATGGGCATAACGGTATTCGTCACCGTGCCCCATGGACTTCAACAGTTTGGTGGGGGCGTTGCGCAGGTGAACGGGGACCTCATAGTCCGGGTCATTGCGGATATCGGCCATACACTGGTTAAAGGCGGAATAGACCGCGTTACTCTTGGGCGAAAGGGCAAGATAGGTAACTGCCTGAGCGAGCGCCAGTTCGCCCTCAGGGGAACCCAGTCGCTCCTGGGCCTCCCAGGCGTCCATGGCAATCTGCAGCGCCCTCGGGTCGGCATTGCCTATGTCCTCGCTGGCAATTCGCGCCAGACGCCGGGCCACATACAACGGATCACAACCGCCATCCAGCATGCGACATAGCCAGTACAGGGAGCCATCGGGGTCGGAGCCCCGCACAGACTTGTGAAGTGCCGATATCTGGTCGTAGAAGACATCGCCGCCTTTATCGAACCGCCTCAAGCTGGTTTGCAGCACCTGTTCCAGATGATCGGAGGTAATTCTGGCGGCGCCGTCTTCATCAGGCTCTGCAAGATCCGTTGCCACTTCCAGAATATTCAGCGCACGCCTGCCATCGCCGCCCGATGCGGTTGCCATCAGCTCCAGGACGCTCTTTTCCACGGTGAATCGCCCTGCCAGCCCCTCTGGTGAAGACAGTGACCGCCCAAGCAGTTCCAGAATGTCGGTTTCTTCAAGGTTCTTCAGTACATAGACGCGGGTACGGGAGAGCAACGCACTGTTCAGTTCAAAGGAAGGGTTCTCGGTGGTGGCACCGACAAAGATGAAAGTACCGTCTTCAATGTGAGGAAGAAACGCGTCCTGCTGGCTTTTATTGAAACGGTGAACTTCATCGACAAACAGCAGGGTGTCGCGCCCTTCGCTGCGCTTGCGGTCTTTCGCCCGCTCAACAATGAGACGGATATCCTTTACACCGCTGAGAACGGCCGAAACGGTCTCAAAGCTGAGATCACTGAGGTTGGCCAGCAGGCGGGCGAAGGTGGTCTTACCGACACCCGGAGGGCCCCACAGGATCATGGAGTGGAGCTGTCCCTGCTCAACCGCCCTGCGGAGCGGCTTGCCCTCGCCCACCAGATGTGACTGGCCGACGTATTCATCAAGGCTCGCCGGGCGCATTCGCGCAGCCAGCGGGCGGAAACCCTGCTGTTCCGCGAACAGGCTATCCTGCATCAGGCCCCGTCCCGGATCACATCCACGCTGTCAGGGTAATTCAGGGTAAACGCATTGTCCTCCACCGGGGCGTTCAGGCGAATGTCCTCGAAACTGAGAACGCTGAGCTGCGCCAGTGAATCCTGCATGCGCATTTCCTGCAGCTCACCGTTATGGAAGGTCAGCCTCAGGGATACGAACAGGGAATCCTCGCTTCGCGGTTCCAGGGTGAACTCACGGATATTCTCCCCAGGAGAGCGGGAGGACACGCGATAGGTCTCATTGAGGTTATCAACCTCACCACTCAAAAGAAGCGCTGGTGTTGTCTGTACACGCTCGTCCAGGTTGTGGATGGTGACCTGTTCCAGATCCGGATCGTAGACTTCCACGGTTTCACCGTTGCTGACGACGAACTGTGAATGGGGTTTTCGGGTTTCCCAGTAAAACAACCCAGGACGCTTGGCCTTCAGGGAGCCACGGCTCTCCTGAACGCGATTGCCGTTTTCGTTAACCACGATCTGAATAAAATCAGACTGGAAGGATTCGTAATTCTTGAGCAGCGCAGACAGATCCGCTGCGGCCTTTGCACTGGTATCTTCCGCCATGGCCGGCGTGATCACCGATATCAGGGCCGAAAACGCGGTGACCAACCAAAGGGCTTTTGCTGAAACTCTCATGAATCGCTACTCCTAATCTCTCGGTGGCGGTGGTGCCAGAACTTCACGGGCGCCATTATGCCCGGCTGCGCTGACCACACCGGATGCTTCCATGGCGTCGACCAGGTTCGCGGCCCGGTTATAGCCGATCTTGAATTTACGTTGTACGGATGAAATTGACACCCGCCTGCCCTCAGTAACAAAGGCTACTGCCTCGTCGAACAGAGCATCCCCCTCACTGTCACCGCCGCCTTCACTCAGGTTAGGCACGCCAGGCAGGTTCTCGCCTTCGGCCCCGTTCAGTACATCGTCCACATAAACGGGCTCTCCACGAGCCTTCCAGGCACTGACAACCCGGTGGACTTCGTCATCGTCTACGAAGGCACCATGCACCCGTACCGGCAGTCCAGAGCCCGGGGGCAGGTAGAGCATGTCACCATGCCCCAACAACTGTTCCGCCCCACCCTGGTCCAGTACCGTGCGGGAATCGATCTTGGACGATACCTGGAAGGACATCCGCGTCGGAATGTTGGCCTTGATCAGGCCCGTGATAACGTCCACAGACGGCCGTTGTGTAGCCAGGATCAGATGAATGCCGGCGGCACGGGCTTTCTGGGCGATCCGCGCAATGAGCTCCTCGACCTTCTTCCCAACGATCATCATCATGTCAGCAAATTCGTCGATGACCACCACGATGAACGGAAGGGTTTCCAGTTCCGGGCGTTCCTGCTCGTCATCCGCCAGGTACTCATCCGGCTTCCACGTTGGGTCCAGCAGTGGCTCACCCGCGGCGGCTGCATCCTTAACCTTGCGGTTGTAGCCGGCCAGGTTGCGTACACCCAGGCTCGCCAACAGCCGATACCGGCGCTCCATTTCCGCTACACACCAACGCAGCGCGTTGGCCGCGTCTTTCATATCGGTGACCACCGGCGCCAACAGATGCGGAATACCATCATAGATGCTCAATTCAAGCATCTTGGGGTCGACCATGATGAAACGAACTTCTTCGGGAGTGGCTTTCAACAGCATGCTCAGTATCATGGCGTTGACGCCCACCGACTTGCCGGAACCGGTTGTGCCGGCCACCAGCAGATGCGGCATCTTCGCCAGATTGGCCACCATCGGGTTACCGCCGATGTCGTTACCCAACGCCAGGGTCAAGGCAGACGATGAGTCCTGGAACACCCGGGCGTTCAACACCTCACTGAGCCGGACCATTTCCCGCTCTTCGTTCGGTATCTCGATACCCACCACGGACTTGCCCGGAATCACCTCAACCACGCGAACACTAAGGACCGCCAAGGAACGGGCAAGATCCTTCGCCAGGTTGGAAATCTTGCTGACCTTGACGCCTGGCGCGGGTTTAATCTCAAACCGGGTAATAACCGGCCCGGGGTTAACCTCGACCACTTCCACGGAAACGCCGAAATCCGCGAGCTTTTCTTCCAGCAACCGCGACATGTGTTGAAGCGACTCCTCGGAATAACCCCTTTCCTTGTGCTCCTCCGGTGGGTCCAGCAGGGTTATGGGCGGAATGGTGCTTTCAATATCTTCCAGCAACGACGCCTGTTTGCTCTTGGCGCCATTGGTGCTGCCGGCGGACTGATCATCCCGCTTGAACGGGGATATCTTCAGGGATTTCCCGGGCGGCTTGGAATTCCCCTTTGGCGACGGTTTGGCCACCGGTGTCGTGTCATCCTGGGAGCTGAAGCTTTCCAGCCGAGCGGGTTCGGCATCATCAACTGGCAGTACGCCTTCCAGGCCCGGTTCTTTTCGCTCTGGGCGTGATGCAGGTGCCTTGACCTTTTCAGCACGCGGACCCAGGCGCAACAGGCGCCGCCACCAGGAGTTGCCTGCCGCCGGGGTTTTCTGGGTTGCCACCCTGTCCCGCACCGTGGGCGGCTCCGCTGGTTTCTTCGCGGGTTCGGGTGCAGCCGGGGCTTTTGCTGCCGGTTTGGGCTTTTCCTTGTCGGAAGAGGAGAAAAGGTTTTTGATGGCATTACCGATACGGAGCGTCAGATTGCCAACCTGATCCATCAGCCAGAACCAGGACATCCCCGTACTGACCGTCAGTGCAAACAGGAAAATCGCAATGAGCAGCAGCGTCGTGGCCGGCAGGTTGAAGAAGCGCACCATGGCCTCAGACACCGCGGAGCCCAGCACACCGCCCGACGTTACCCCAAGACCGAACACAGAATAGAGCGACAGTAGGCTTGTCGCCGACAGCAAGATCAACAGGAAACCGCCAAAACGTAGCAGAAACAGCGGCATGTGCATGTCGATAGGATCATTCCGGCGGCGAATCAACATCAACGCATAGCCGGCGATCATTACGGGAAACAGAAAGGCGACATGGCCGAAAAAGTCACGTAGTAGACTGGCCAACCAGGCGCCCGTTCGGCCTGCGTAATTCTGCACACTGGTGTCGTGGCCAATGCTGGCCCAACCAGGATCCGAAGGGCTGAAGGTAACCAGCGCCATTCCCAGATAAATGCACAGTGCGATCAGGGCGATCACCGCTCCTTCCCTGGCTCCCTGGGCCAGGAAGCGACGGAACCGCTCCTGTTTTTCGGTCAACTCACCGGATTTTTTCGCTTTTACGCTCTCAGCCATGAATGCTCAGACAGTTCCCTGACGGTAATTTTCAAGAGCCTCAAACCCGCGTTGCAGATCGGTTTTGAGGTCCTCAACAGCTTCGATACCCACCGAGATCCGTACCAGATTTTCGGTAATACCCGCCTGAACCTTGTCTTCCGGAGACAGGCGACCGTGCGTGGTTGTGGCCGGATGGGTAATCGTGGTTTTGACGTCACCAAGATTGGCGGTAATGGAGATCATTCGCGTCGCATCGATGAACGCCCAGGCCTCTTCCCGGCCACCTTTCACGGTAAAGGAAAGGACTCCACCAAACCCGCTTTGCTGACGCTTCGCCAATTCATGCTGTGGATGATCGGGCAAACCGGCATAGAATACATGATCCACCGCGCCCTGCCCTTCAAGCCATGTCGCCAACTCTAACGCATTGTCACAATGGGCGCGCATACGGATTGGTAAGGTTTCCAGACCCTTGAGGAAAACCCACGCGTTGAATGGGCTCAGGGTGGGACCGGCAGAACGAAGGAAGCCGTAGACCTCCTCCATCAGTGTGTTGGGACCAATAACGACACCACCGACACATCGGCCCTGGCCATCCAGATACTTGGTGGCAGAGTGAATGATAACATCGGCGCCATGCTCAAATGGGCGCTGCAGCACAGGTGTACAGAAACAGTTGTCCACGACGAACAAGGCGTCATTCGCCCGGGCCAACCCGGACAGTGCCTCCATGTCGGCGACTTCGCACAACGGGTTCGTTGGCGTTTCGATGAACAGCATCCGGGTTTCAGGGCGCACCGCAGCCTGCCATTGCGACATATCCGTCAGGCCCACAAAGGTGGTGTCCACACCGAACTTCGCCAGGTACTTCTGAAAAAGCACATTGGTGGTGCCAAACACGCCCCGCGAGCAAATCACGTGATCACCCGCTTTCAGCAGCGCCATGCAGGTCGCCAGGATGGCCGCCATGCCGGACGACGTCGCTACAGCACGCTCACCGCCTTCCATCGCCGCAATACGGGATTCAAACGCCTGTACCGTGGGATTGGTAAAACGGGAATAGATATTGCCCGGCTCCTCACCACCAAACCGGGCCGCTGCCTGTGCGGCACTGCCATAAACGAAGCTCGACGTTGGGAAAATTGCGTCGCTATGCTCCAGTTGGCCGGTGCGAATCTGACCGGCACGGACCGCGAGAGTGTCCACCGACATGCCCTCAAGATCCGACTCGGGGATCAGAACATGTTCTTCGCGGCGATAGGTCATGACAAACTCCTGTTTATGGCCATGCTGGGTCAGTCTTCGTCGTTATACAGATCAATAATGCCGTTGTCGGAGGAATCCCCGGCACCGGCTTGGGACATGTTCTCGTCATTGCGGGCCGCCTCCAGTTTATTGAGATAGGCTGCGTCCACATCACCAGTAACGTAATTGCCGGTAAAGACGGAACACTCCCACCCCTCGATCTCCGGATTAACGTCATTCACACAGGTAATGAGATCATCCAGATCCTGGTACAGCAACCAGTCCGCGCCGATGAGCTCGCCAATCTCCTGAACACTTCGGTCGTGGGCGATCAACTCGTTCACCGACGGCATATCAATGCCGTAGACATTGGGGTAACGAACCGGGGGCGCTGCTGACGCGAAGTAAACCTTACGGGCACCGGCATCTCTGGCCATCTGCACGATTTCCTTGCAGGTGGTTCCCCGCACAATGGAATCGTCCACCAGCATGACGTTCTTGCCCCGGAACTCGAGATCGATCGGGTTCAGCTTCTGGCGCACGGACTTCTTCCGCATCTTCTGGCCCGGCATGATAAAGGTACGGCCGATATAGCGATTCTTGATAAAGCCTTCACGGAACTTCACCCCCAGCCGATGCGCCATCTGCATCGCAGAGGTGCGACTGGTATCCGGTATCGGCATCACCACATCGATATCATGGTCCGGACGCTCCCGCAGCACCTTCTCAGCCAGAGTTTCCCCCATCCGCAGCCGCGCCTTGTAGACCGATACCTTGTCGATAATGGAATCTGGCCGCGCAAAATACACGTGCTCGAATATACAGGGGTAAAGGTGGGCTTCCTCAGCGCACTGCTGGGTATAAAGCGTGCCATCGGTTTCAATGTACACCGCCTCACCCGGCGCGATGTCCCGCACCAGTTTGAAGCCCGCGGCACTCAGCGCCACGCTCTCGGAGGCAATCATGTACTCCTCACCCTCTTCGGTCTTGCGCACGCCATAACAGGCCGGGCGAATGCCGTTGGGGTCTCGGAAACCGACGATGCCATATCCGGTGATCATGGCTATGACCGCATAGGCGCCGCGGCAGCGTTTGTGCACGGCCCGAACAGCCGCAAAAATTTCTTCCTTGGTCGGGTCGAGTTTGCCCAGTTTCTGAAGCTCATGGGCAAACACGTTCAACAGGACTTCGGAATCAGAGTTGGTGTTGATGTGGCGGAGATCGGTGCGAAACAGATCACGGCTAAGGTCGTCGGCGTTGGTCAGGTTGCCGTTATGGGCCAGGGTAATGCCGTAGGGGCTGTTGACGTAAAACGGCTGCGCTTCCGCCGAGCTTGAACTGCCCGCCGTGGGATACCGAACATGGCCGATACCAACATTACCCACCAGGCGGCGCATGTGACGGGTACGAAATACATCCCGCACCAGGCCGTTGTCCTTGCGCAGGTAAAAACGCTCATCCTGAAAGGTAACAATTCCCGCCGCATCCTGGCCCCGGTGTTGTAATACGGTCAGCGCATCGTAAAGCGTCTGATTCACGTTGGAAGTACTGACTATGCCGACAATGCCACACATGGATACGGTAATCTCCGAAGCGTTAATACTGAATGTTAGCGGGACGCGGAAGCGGGTTCCACGTTATCTTCCTGCTGAGAACCGGAGGGGTTATCCATTTCCCCGCCTGCCGGCCCGAGAAAGCGGGCAAATTCGTCTCCGAGGGTTCTTCTTGACCAATCTTCCACCACGGCCAGACGGTCTATCATGATGGACGTACGCCACCAGGTGTCCTGTGCCAGCGGCGTATAGCGGGTAAGTGCAATCCCGACAATCACCACCACAACGCCCCGTAACAGGCCGAATCCCATACCGAGCACTCTGTCAGTGGCGGAAAGCCCGGTCGCCCTGACCAGATGGCCGATCATGTTATTGATTATGGCACCAACAATAAGGGTACCAAAGAACAGGATCGCGAAGGCGGCGACAAGCCGCACAAGCGGCGTTTCAACGGTGCTCTCGAGGAGAGATTGCATCTGGGGATGGAATGTCCGGGCAAGGATAAACGCCCCCACCCACGTGATCAGCGAGAGCGCCTCTTTCACAAAGCCACGCTTCAGGCTGATTAGGGTGGAAACAGTTATCAGGGCAATGATGACCCAGTCGATCCAGATCAGCGCATCCATGGAAAACCCGGTGAAAATAAGGAAGCGCGAATTCTATCAGGAAACGTCACCCGACCAAACCGCCCTGTGCGCATAAGTGACCGGAGAAGCACGGGTTATTTGTCGCCGGAGGTCACCAGGCTGTTGAGACCAAAGGCTTTGTCGAGCGCCTGTTTTGCTCTTTCAGCTTCCGCCTTTTCCGCGAAAGGACCACTAAAGACACGGGTCAGCTCGGTGTCACCGCGTGTCACCTGCTGCAGGTGGGAGTTGTAACCCTTGTCACGAACCTTGTCACGCAACCGCCTGGCGTTATCACCACTGCCAAAACTGCCCAACTGGACAACCCACGCGCCTTCCAGCGAGCGGGTATACTCCGCTGAATCCGTCTCAGTGGCCGGATCAGCGGAGCCGGTGGTGGCGGATGACGACGGCTCTTCAGATGGCGCTGGCTCTGGAGGATTCTGAGGTTCTTCGATGGCATTGGCGACAGGTTGAGGCTCTGTACCCGCCATGTCAGCATCGGGTGTTGGTTGGTCGTTTGACGGCTGGGGGGCCGAGTCCGGCTCGCCAGCCGCATCGCTTTCCTCAAGCCGGTACGCCGGGGCATCGGAGAGTTCCGGCTCGGGTGCATCCACTTCGGGGAACGGCGGCTCTTCCGGGATCTTGATTGTGGTGGATTCGCGCTCGGAATGTGGTTCATCGAACATCATCGGCACAAAGATTACGGCAAGTGACACCAGCACGAGAGCCCCGATGATTCTTTGTTTCAGTCCGTCCACGTTAGGTTGTCCCCTGTTTGTTCCTGCCCCGCCATCATTGACGACTTTCTGTGCCCGATACTAACCGCCCAATGCTGAGAACTCAAAGCTTCGACGACGGAATGAAGGATATTTAAGGCGCCGTTCTCCCCAGGGATACCCGGGCCTGCGCTACTGTGTAGAAGGAGCCGAATATCACCACCATATCCTCCGGACCGGCGCCACCCAGAGCTTCCTCCACGGCCGCTGAGACCGAGACGGAAACTGTGGCTGCAGGCAGCGGAAGCAGACCACCTATTCGGTCAACCAGCTCAGGACCGGACAACCCACGATGAACGTCCAGACCAGCCAGGTGCCACTCGTCGACTACCGGAGCCATTGCGCACGCTACCCCTTCCACATCCTTGTCTTCGAGGGCGGCGTAGACAGCAATAACACGACCGGCCCCGGGCTCCCGCCGCCCGATTCGAGCCGCCAGCCAGTTGGCGGCGTGGGGATTATGGCCGACATCAACCACCACCTGAGGTTGCTGCTGCAAGACTTCATAGCGACCCGGCAACGTCAGCCGGGCGATAACCTGCTCAATGGCACTGGGCGCCAATTCCGGCGCCAACTGTCTGACAGCAACGACTGCTGCGGCCAGACTGTGGACGGGAAGCCCGTTGTCTGGAAGCAATACCCGGTCGCCGTAGCGAGGCTGCTCCAGCCAAAGACTGCCAGCTGGTGCTATGCCTGGGTCGCACGGCACCAATTGATACGTCTCTCCAGGCCTTTCCAGCTGGACCTTCTGGGCGGCCGCCTGCTGCAATACCGACTCAGGTGGATCGATATCGGCGTAGACAGCGGGTATGCCGGGGCGAAGAATGCCCGCCTTCTCAAAACCGATGACCTCACGGTTGTCCCCAAGAAAGGCAACGTGATCGATATCAACGGAGGTAATAATGGCCAGATCCGGATCCAGAACGTTGACCGCATCCAGGCGCCCGCCCAGCCCAACTTCAAGAACCCAGTCCTCGACACCCGCTTCCTGGAACAGTACAAAAGCAGCGAGGGTTCCAAACTCGAAATACGTCAGCGTGGTATCACGGCGAGCTTCCTCCACCCGGGAAAACGCACGGACCAACTGGTCATCGCCAACATCCGCCCCGTTGATCCTTACCCGCTCGTTATAGTTCTGGAGGTGGGGAGAGGTATAGGCCCCGGTCGACCGCCCCGATGCCATTAACAGCTTCTCAAGTGCCGCTACCGCACTGCCTTTTCCATTGGTACCTGCGATGGTGATGATTCGCCCGGCCGGATTGCGGCGAAACAGGCGTCGCAACACCAGCAACACTCGGTCGAGGCCAAGGTCGATTTCAGAAGGGTGGATCGATTCGAGGTAACCAAGCCACTGGTCAAGCGTGGCTTTATCGCCCGGGACAGCATTGCCCCGGGCGACAGGGCTATTCTGCGGGGGCATCGGTTTCCGGTCGCTCCGACACTTCGAACTCGATGGGCGCTTCCGTGGCCGGCTTATCCAGATCGGTAAACTTGGCCAACAAGGCAGCAATGCGCTCACGCATCTGATGCCGATGAAGAATCATGTCGATGGCGCCATGCTCCAGCAGGAACTCGCTGCGCTGGAAACCTTCGGGCAGCTTTTCACGAACAGTTTGCTCGATAACACGAGGACCGGCGAAACCGATCAGCGCATAAGGTTCCGCAATGTTCAGATCGCCCAGCATGGCAAGACTTGCGGAAACGCCACCGAATACCGGGTCGGTCATGACCGAGATATAGGGAATGCCCTCCTGCTTCATGCGCTCAAGCACGGCGGCCGTCTTGGACATCTGCATCAGCGACAGGATTGCCTCCTGCATCCGTGCGCCACCGCTGGCAGAGAAACACACCAATGGAATCCGCTCTTCCAGGCACACATTGGCCGCCTGAACGAACTTTTCACCCACGACCTGCCCCATGGAGCCGCCAAGGAAGTTGAATTCAAAGGCCACCGCAACCAGCGGAATATCCAGGCAGGAGCCACGCATGGCAACCAAGGCATCTTTCTCACCAGTGGCTTTCTGGTTCTGGCTCAGGCGATCCTTGTAACGCTTGCTGTCCTTGAACTTCAGGCGGTCCCAAGGTTCCAGATCAGCCGCGATCTCCTGGCGGCCGTCGGCGTCCAGGAAAACATCCAGACGACGGCGGGCAGTTATCCTCAGGTGATGCTGGCACTTGGGGCACACGTCCAGATTCTTATCCAGCTCCGGCTTGTACAAAAACGCCCCGCACTTGGGACATTTCTTCCACAGACCTTCAGGAACACCGGTCCGTTGTTTGGATTCCGAGCGGATCTTGCTCGGCATGATCTTGTCCAGCCAGTTACTCATGATCTCATCCTGTCCTTTGATGCCTGCGGGAACCCGACTGTCACGAAGCCAGGCTGTCCAGTGCTTCTCGCATCGGGTGGAGCAGATCCGACAATGCCCGTTTGAGCTGATCAGGATCCGCCTGATTTCGGGCTATTGTATCGACCAGTACACTGCCGACAATTACACCATCGGATACCCGACCGACCGCTGCCGCTGTTGCAGCGTCACGAATACCAAATCCAACACCCACCGGAAGCGCAGTCAGTTCGTGAATATGGGACACCTTCGAGGCCACTTCATCCACATCGATCTTACCGGCGCCCGTAACACCCTTGAATGAAACATAGTACACATAGCCCGAACTGTGCTCACTGATTGCACGAATTCGGTCGTCCGTCGTGGTTGGTGCCAACAGAAAAATCGCATCAAGGTTCCGGGCCGTGAACAACGGCGCCACTTCGTCCGCCTCTTCCGGCGGCAAATCCACCGTCAGGATACCGTCAACCCCGGCATCAACAGCCGCGTCAGCGAATTTCTCCTGACCCATGGCCTCCATCGGGTTGAGGTAACCCATCAGCACGACCGGTGTGGCATTGTCTTTCTCACGGAACGTTTTCACCATTCCCAGCACCTGACGCAATGACGTCCCGTGCACCAACGCTCTCTCACACGCCTGTTGAATCACCGGGCCGTCCGCCATTGGGTCGGAGAATGGTACGCCCAGTTCGATGATATCAGCACCCGCCGACACCAAAGTGTGCATCAGGTCAACGGTCAGATCCGGATGTGGATCGCCAGCGGTAATGTACGGAATCAGCGCCTTGCGACCCTGCCCTTTCAGGGCTTTCAGCACCCCTTCGATTCGACTCATGCCTGCTCCTGTGATTATTCCTGCACTGCAGTCCGTACCAGCCCGGCGACCTGCCGTCAGATACCGGGCAACTGCTTAAACTTCTATGCCATCCAGTTGAGCGATGGTGTGTATGTCCTTGTCACCGCGACCGGAGACGTTGATCACCACCATCTGGTCCTTATCCATCGTAGCGGCCAGCTTGATAGCGTAGGCCACCGCATGGGCGGTCTCAAGCGCGGGCATAATACCCTCCACCCGTGTCAGCTTCCGGAAGCCATCCAGAGCTTCATCATCGGTCACCGACACGTAGTGGGCCCGGCCAATGTCCTTGAGCCAGCTGTGCTCAGGCCCGACGCCCGGGTAATCAAGGCCGGCACTGACCGAATGGGTGCCCGCGATCTGGCCATTCTCGTCTTCCATCAGGTACGTCCGGTTACCGTGAAGCACACCCGGACGTCCCGCGCTCAGCGGCGCCGCATGTTTTCCGGTCTCAATACCCAGGCCACCGGCTTCCACACCGTACATCTCCACACTCTCGTCGGTCAGGAACGGATAGAACATGCCGATGGCGTTGGAACCACCACCGACACAGGCCACCAGCGCATCCGGCAGTTTACCCGCCTGGGCCAGGGACTGTTCGCGGGTTTCTCGCCCGATGACTGACTGGAAATCACGCACCAGCAGTGGATAAGGGTGAGGCCCGGCAACCGTACCAATGATGTAGAAGGTGTCGTCAACGTTCGCCACCCAGTCACGCATCGCGTCGTTCATGGCGTCCTTGAGTGTGCGCGTTCCGCTCTGAACGGAGTGAACCTCAGCGCCAAGCAGTTTCATCCGGTAAACGTTCAGAGACTGTCGCTTTACATCCTCGGCGCCCATGAACACGTGGCACTCAAGGCCCAGGCGCGCGCACACGGTCGCTGTAGCAACGCCATGCTGCCCGGCACCCGTTTCCGCAATGACCCGTTTTTTACCCAGGAAACTCGCGAGCAGTGCCTGACCGATGGTGTTATTTACCTTGTGCGCGCCCGTGTGGTTAAGATCTTCACGCTTCAGCCAGATTTGTGCACCACCGGTTTCCCGGCTCAGTCTTTCAGCAAAGTACAGCGGGCTGGGCCGGCCAACATAATGCGCCAGATCCCGATCAAACTCCGCCTGGAACTCCGGATCGTCCTTTAGTCTTTTGTACTCACGCTCCAGGGTCATCAGCGAATCAAACAGGGTTTCGGAGACAAATCTTCCGCCGTAAGCACCAAAGTGACCCCGTGCATCCGGAAGCGCCTTGAGCATTTCTTCAGTCAGTTTCATCGACACGGTGAACCTCGTTTATAAAATCAGTGATCTTTTCATCGTCTTTGATGCCTTTGCTGCTTTCCACACCACCACTGACATCGACGGCCCAGGGGCGCACCTGCGCAACAGCGCGGGATACATTATCAGAAGCCAGGCCGCCGGCCAATATGAGAGGCAATGGGCGCGTGGACGGTATCAATGACCAGTTAAAGGACTGTCCGGTACCGCCGTATTTCTTCGGGTCCCATGCGTCCACCAGCAGGCCGCTGGCGTTACGGTAATGCTCAAAGGCATGTTCGATATCATCAGTTTCGCGCACCCGCACGGCTTTGATCCAGCGAACACCGAAACTGTTGCAAAATTCCGGAGATTCATCGCCATGAAACTGGAGAAGCCCCAGCGGCACCTGTGACAGCACCTCCCGGACGTATGACGCTTCGGGGTTAACAAACAGCCCCGTTGCCGCTACAAAGGGAGGAACCGCATCCACCAGCTCCCTGGCGGCATCAGGTGTCACATACCTTGGGCTGGGCTCGTAGAATACAAAGCCCAGGGCATCCGCTCCGGCGTTGGCAGCGGCAATAACGTCCTGCTTTCGGGTGATACCACAGATCTTGACCCGGGTTCTCATAAGCCGTCTATCGCTGTTTTCGATGTATGTGAGTCGGGCTGCGTGGTCGATTTTCATCAGCCTCAAACCAGGGTGCGACGAACGCTGGCCCGCACTGAGCTGCCGGGATAGAGAACCCTTCCGGATACCCTACATCTACCAGATACAGTCCATGGGGCGGTGCTGTTACGCCTGCAACAGTCCGATCTCTGGCCTCAAGTATCTCACGAATCCAGGCCGGCCGCTGCTTCCCTGTACCCACCGACATTAGTGCACCGGCGATATTGCGAACCATATGATGCAGGAACGCATTTGCCTGCACATCTATTACGACGAAGTTCCCTTTTCGGGTTACCTCGATGGCTTCAAGAAACCGAATGGGTGACCTCGACTGGCAGCCAGCCGCACGAAATGAGGAGAAGTCGTGCTCACCGCAAAGAAACTGGGCAGCCTGATGCATCAGCGCTGCATCCAGGGGGCGAAACGTCCAGCTAACCTGGCCATGAAGGATGCCCGGCCTTACCGCATGGTTATAGATCACATAACGGTATCGGCGATACGTCGCGGAAAAACGGGCGTGGAAGTCATCCACCCCATTACCGGCCCAATGAACCGCAACATCCTGCGGCAATGAAGTGTTGATTCCCATAACCCAGGACCGGGGATTACGCACCGAGGGCGTCTCGAAATGGGCAATCTGGTAACTGGCGTGCACGCCCGCATCTGTGCGGCCCGCGCATACGAGTTCAACAGGATGGTCAGCAACCTTTGAAACTGCCTGGGTCAGTTCTCCCTGAACCGACCGCACGCCTGATTTCTGATATTGCCAGCCGTGGAAGCCCCGGCCATCGTATTCAAAGGCAAGCGCGACCCTCCCCGCCCCGATGGCGCCGTCAGTGGTCAGTGGTTGTGGCGTAACAAACAATGAAGTGTCCGGATTGGCAAGCTGATAATAAAAAACAAAACGCCGGCTTTAATCCGGGACGGGCCCGGTAACCGGCGTTTCGCATTCGCTGTACTGATTATATCGAATCAGGACAGATTTTTAAGGAGATCCTGCGCTTCCGCTTTCTGCTCCTCATTTCCTTCCAGAGCCACTTCCTCAAGGATATCCCTGGCTCCATCGACGTCGCCCATTTCCACGTAGGCTCTGGCAAGGTCAAGCTTGGTTGACGCTTCGTCGGTGCCTGTCAGGAAATCGAAGTCATCGTCGTCGCCAAGATCGGCTTCTTCGATGTCATCCGCGCTGGACGCAGTCTTTGAGGACGCGGGATCAGATGCCACGGGAGGCTCACCTGGCTCTTCCTCCCCGGACTCGGCAGCCGCGAGATCATCATCGCTAAGTTCTGGAAGATCTTCTTCCACTTCCTCGACGCCTGCAACGGTCTCTTCCGGATCTGCGGGCTCCTCACCCGTCAGGGTATCCTCAAGGCCGAGCTCTTCATCCAGAGGAGTAGAATCCTCCTGCTGATCGTTATTCGCATCTATACCGGCGGAATCGCCGGAATCGGCAAACTCTTCCATAAGCGCAAGGTCCTCGTCGGAAACGTCAAGCTCAAGGTCGTCAAGTTCGCTTTGTTCGTCGTCGGAAGACGTCTCATCTTCGCCGGCAACTTTATCCAGCTCAGCATCCAGTTCGTCCAGGAAGGATTCGTCCAGGGAATCCAGATCGCTTTCTTCCAGGTCGCCTTCTTCCAGGCTGTCAACTTCCGGCTCTTGACCTTCAGAGTCGTCAGCGCCGGCTGTTTCCAGATCGTCCTCATCAAGTTCCAGTGAGTCGAATTCATCCGAGTCGTCCGTTGTTTCGCTGGATTCCTGTTCATCCTCCGCGAAATCGAGGCTCAGATCATCGTCTTCCTCGGATGTTTTCGGCTCCTCGGCTGAATCGTCCTCTAGTGAAAAGTCGAAGGCGTCGTCAGCCAGATCATCGGATTTTTCTGTGGTCGCCTCTTCTTTACCACTCGAGGTATCGATACCAGAGAGGTCATACTCGATCAGATCATCCGGGCCCGGTTCCTTTTCGGATTCCTCGGCGTAGGTGTCGTCAGTTTCGTCCAGATCGGAAAAATCCGTCTCCAGGCTACTAAACTCATCTTCAGCCTCATCTTCCGATGTGCTGTCCAAAGCCGGCTCATCAAATACGGTATCCTCGTCACGTGAGCTGGTGTCGAAAGAATCCGATCTCAGCTGAGATTCCAGATCGTCAATGCTAGGCATTGACTCAGCCTCTTCGAGGCGAGCGCGCATTTCGTGAGCTTCGGCGATAGCCTGTTCGTCGTCCAGGGTCTCAACCTCACCGAGCTGCTTCTCAAAGGATTGTCTGTCCTGGGTATCCGCGTACACCCCAAGCAGTTTCAAGCGCAGATCTGTACGACTGGGTTCACGGGAAATTGCGGTTTCCAGAGACTGTGCCGCCTGATCCATGCGCCCATACGCAATGTAGGCGTCGGCTTCCGCCAGAGGGTCACTCTCCGGTGCATCTGCACCGTCTTCGTCATCCAGGGTGAGATCGAAGGTATCGGTCTCCGCGTCGGTTTCACTATTCAGCTGGTCGTAAAACGCTTTTTCACGATTGGCATTGCGCCGCGCCAGCAACAGCAGAAGCAACAACAGAACAACCAGACCACCGCCAAGCGCTATCTGATACATCGGGTTGTTGGTAATCGCGCTGATGATGTTATCCGGAAAGCCCTTGTCAGACTCCGCCGGTGATGTTGACACTTCGCTGGCAGGCTGCTCGGATGCCGGTGATGCTACATCGGCTTCCTGCTGACCGGCCTCTTCCTCAGGCGCGGTACCGGCACCCATCTCATCGGACGCAACGTCGGCCTCTGGCATATCGGCATCATCACCCATCGCCGGTGCGTCAGCACCTTCTTCGGCGCCCGCTGCGGTGGTTTCATCCATGTCGGTTGCCGCAGGATCAGCCGCATCTTCGTCGGTGGCCATACCGTCCGCGGCATCCATGTCTTCTGCGGCCATATCAGTAGCGTCGCCATCGGGGGACGTTTCCATCTCCTCTTCAGCGACTTGCTCAGACAATGTCTCCGCCTGAGGTGCATCTGCGGGTTGGCCGCTGTCACCTTGAGCCTGCTGCATTTCGGCAAGCTGTGTATTCTTCAGTTCCAGCAGACGCTGAAGGGTTTCCACCTGATTTTGAAGATCATCAACCCGACCACCCAGCTCTTCATTTTCTCGCCGGGCGCTTTCGAGCTCTTCCATGGCGACGGCGGAGCCGGCGTCTACACCACCGGCGGTATCACCGTCACCGCCGGCAGAACCGCCCTCTTCGGCATCACGAGTGCTGCTGTCTTCACTTGCAAGCAATCGAAGCTCATCACCGCCAGTCTGTTCACCACCCGCTTGCCCTGAAGCAACTTCGGTATCTGTGGCATCCACCGTGCGCTGCGGCGTCGAGAACGCTTCGTTCTGTGCGGCCACCTGTCGATTAGCCTCGGTACGGGAACGACTGCGAATCTGTTCCATATCCGGCACCCGCAGCACTTCACCACGCTTGAGCCGGTTGATATTGCCCGCAATAAACGCGTCAGGGTTCAGGTCCTGGAGCGCAAGCATGACCTGTTGCATGGACACACTGCTGTCGGGGCGAACACTCTCAGCAATATTCCAGAGGGTATCAGAAGGCCCGGTGGGCCCGAGAGTCCTCGCACGCTGAGTGGTTGTGCGCCGGGGCTCCTGGGATGTCGATCTGGCCTGCTGTTGACGGGCTGGCTCGGAAACCTGGCGAGTGGTTGGAGCGGCAACCTCTTCCCGCACACCGGACTCCTCCGCATACACCGGGGGGTCAACCAGAACCGCGTATTCCCGCATCAGCCGCCCATTGGGCCAGGTCACTTCAAGCAGGAAATTGAGGTAGGGTTCCCGTAATGGCTCACGGGACGACACGTTCACCACCAGACTGCCATCGCTGGCTGTGGTGACGCTGAAATCAAGTTTGGTAAGGAAATAGTTCCGGTCGATACCAACCCGTTCATAAGCCGAATCGGGAGCGATGTTTACAAATACATCACCAGGGTCGACGCCCTCGCTTTTACGCAGACTGATATCCGCGTCCAGAGGCTCATTCAGATAGGACTGTAATTCAATCTCACCCAGACCCAGGGCCTGTGCGACGCCAGAACCAAGCCCTCCCGCCAGAGCCAGAGCAACCGCAAGCTTGCGTACCTTCATGCTTTTTCCTTACCAGTCTCCGTTATTCGTTACTGTTTTCACAAACAGAATCGGACGAGGTTGGATGACTTCCGTCTTGATTACTATCGTTATTATGTAAAGTTTTTAATATTCAGCCCGGCAAGTATTGTTGATAAAACCTCTTTTATCAATCAATCAGCCGCAGTCCTTGCACCATTTTTTCATAAATGGTCGGGAACATATTGTTACCGAACGATGATCCGGTGCCCCCGAATAGCCAAAGTCTAGCCCACAAGAACCCAAACATGTACAAAACGCTTCCGAAAATAACAGGGGCGGAGGCGTATTTCAGCCTCCGCCCCCAGCCGGTTCTCTGAAACCGGACACAGTTGGCATAATATTGCCCGCTGCGGGACTGCGTTACTGCTCCTGCAGTATGCGAAGCATCCGCCTGAGCGGTTCCGCCGCACCCCACAGCAACTGATCACCAACCGTGAACGCTGAGATGTACTCAGGCCCCATGGTCAGCTTGCGGATACGGCCAATGGGAACATTCAACGTACCCGTAACCTTCGCCGGGGTGAGCTCCCGAAGGGTGGCATCCCGCTCATTGGGAATCACCTTCACCCAGTCGTTGGCTTTGGCCAGGATGGACTCAATCTCGGAAACCGGAAGGTCCTTCTTCAATTTGATGGTCAAGGCCTGACTGTGGGAACGCATGGCACCGATGCGAACGCAGATGCCGTCGATCGGAATCGGATTGCTGCTGCGACCAAGAATCTTGTTGGTCTCGACGCCCGCTTTCCATTCTTCCTTGCTCATGCCGTTATCAAGCTGCTTGTCGATAAACGGAATCAGGCTGCCTGCCAGAGGCACTTCAAAGTGCTCGGTGGGAAAGCCGTCCGAACGCATGGTTTCGGTTACCTTGCGATCGATATCGAGGATAGCCGAGGATGGATCCGCCAGCTCGCCACTCACGCTGCCCTTCAGCTCGCCCATCTGGTTGAGCAGTTCCCGCATGTTCTGGGCACCGGAACCAGACGCCGCCTGATAGGTCATAGGCGATACCCATTCAATCAGGTCCTGCTCCAGCAGCCCGCCAAGCGCCAGCATCATCAGGCTGACAGTACAGTTCCCACCAACGTAGTCCTTCACGCCCTTCGCCAGGGCATCGTCAATCACGTTGCGGTTGACCGGATCAAGAACGATGACGGAATGATCGACCATCCGCAGCGTGGAAGCGGCGTCAATCCAGTACCCCTGCCATCCGGCATCACGGAGTTTCTGGTACACGGCACCGGTGTAATCCCCGCCCTGGCAGGTAACCACCACATCCAGCGTTTTCAGGGTATCGATATCGAAGGCATCCTGCAGCGCAGGCACACCCTCTTTGCCTACGTCCGGTGCCGGCTTTCCGGCCTGGGAAGTGGTAAAGAAGATCGGTTCGATATCTGCAAAATCGTTTTCTTCGCGCATGCGCTGCATGAGGACAGAGCCCACCATACCGCGCCAGCCAATAAGTCCAACTCGCTTCATGTGCGACCTTTGAACCTCGTTTTATGCCCGCCCTCTACCTGTATCGCTGGCAGGGACAGGATGGATGATCCCGCGACAACCGCATCGCGTTGTCGTCGGGTCTCAAAACTTGCCGGCCTCAGAGTGCCGCCAGAACGGCATCGCCCATCTCTCGGGTCGATACCTTCCGGCCCTCAGAAGACATGATATCCGCTGTCCTCAGGCCCTGATCCAGCACTTTGCTGACCGCCGCCTCTATCGCCTCGGCGGCTTTCTCCTCGCCAAGACTGTACCGCAACATCATTGCGCCACTGAGGATCGTAGCCAGCGGGTTGGCTATGCCCTTGCCTGCAATATCGGGTGCAGACCCGTGACAGGGCTCGTACATACCCTGCTTCTCAGAGTTCAGAGACGCAGAGGGCAACATCCCGATCGACCCCGTCAGCATAGCCGCTTCGTCAGAAAGAATATCACCAAACATGTTGCCAGTCACAATCACATCAAACTGTTTGGGTGCCCTGACCAGCTGCATGGCGGCGTTATCCACGTACATATGGGAGAGCTCGACATCCGGGTACTCCCGGCGCAGATCTTCCATGATTTCCCGCCATAAAACAGTCACTTCCAGCACATTCGCCTTGTCGACAGAGCAGAGCTTCTTGCCACGCTGCTGGGCCGCTTCAAAGGCGACACGGCCAATACGACGAATTTCCGATTCCGTATAGGCGTACGTGTTGTAGCCCTGACGCTCCCCACTTTCCAGTTCGCGGACGCCCCGTGGCTGGCCAAAATAGATGCCGCCGGTTAACTCCCTAACAATCATGATATCAAGGCCGGAGACCACCTCTGGCTTCAGTGAGGATGCAGAAGCAAGCTGGGGATACAGAATGGCCGGGCGCAGATTGGCGAACAACTCAAGGTTGGAGCGCAGCCCAAGCAGTCCTTTTTCAGGACGACTGGCCATCGGGCGTTTGTCCCACTTGGGGCCGCCCACGGCGCCCAGCAGGATTGCGTCCGCCTTACGCGCCTTGTCCAGGGTATCCTCCGGAAGTGGCGTATCCGTTTCGTCGATGGCGGCACCGCCAACCAGGGCGGACTCGAAGTGCAGCTCCAGACCGAATTGCTCGTTTATCTTACGCAGAACCTTTTCCGCTTCGGCAACAATTTCCGGGCCAATGCCATCGCCAGGAAGCATCAGGATAGAACGGGACATAGTGATTCCTTGAAGGTCGATTCGTTGTGGTAATTCAGGGCGGATCAGCGACCGGCATCAAATAACCAGGGTGCCGTTTCGCGCCTCGACGCTTCGTAGGCCTTTATGACCTCCGCGTCTTCAAGCGTAACACCGATATCGTCCAGGCCGTTCAGCAGGCAATGTCGACGAAAATCATCAACTTCAAAGTTGAACGATTCGCCGGACGGCGTGGTAACGGTTTTGGCTTCGAGATCTATCGCCAACTGATAGCCCTCTTCCGCCTCGGTTTCATGAAACAGCCGATCTACAATTTCTTCATCTAAAACAATTGGCAACAAGCCATTCTTAAAGCAGTTGTTATAGAAAATGTCGGCGAAACTGGGCGCAATGATAACGTGGAACCCAAAATCCTCAAGCGCCCAGGGGGCGTGCTCGCGGCTGGAGCCACAACCAAAGTTGCGCCGCGCCAGGAGCACGCTGGCATTTTTGTAGCGATCCTGATTAAGCATGAAATCAGGATTGATGGGCCGCTGTGAGCAGTCCTGGTCCGGCTTGCCTTCATCAAGGTAACGCAGTTCGTCAAACAGGTTCGGCCCGAAGCCGGTACGTTTGATGGATTTCAGAAACTGCTTGGGAATGATCATGTCCGTATCCACATTGGACCGGTCCATGGGGGCAACAATGCCCTGGTGTTGCTTTAAGGCTCGCATGGTGTCTCTCCTGTGGATCAGTTCATCATCTCGCGGACATCAACGAAGTGGCCGTTGATCGCCGCCGCCGCTGCCATGGCCGGGCTAACCAGATGGGTACGCCCGCCGAAGCCCTGGCGGCCCTCGAAGTTACGATTGGAAGTGGAGGCGCAATGCTCTCCCTGCCCCAATTTGTCGGCGTTCATGGCCAGACACATGGAGCAGCCCGGATCACGCCACTCAAGACCGGCTTCAATAAATATCTTGTCCAGCCCTTCCTGTTCCGCCTGAACTTTCACCAGACCGGAACCAGGCACCACCATCGCCTGCTTGAGTGATGACGACACCTTCCGCCCCTTCACGACCGCCGCTGCTTCACGAAGATCCTCTATACGGCTGTTGGTACAGGAGCCAATAAACACACGATCCAGCTTGATCTCGGTAATCGGCATGTTCGGCCTCAAGCCCATGTACTTCAAGGCACGGACAATTCCCTCGCGCTTGATGGGATCGGCTTCCGCTTCCGGGTCCGGCACATTACCGCCAACGCCTGCGACCATCTCGGGAGACGTCCCCCAGCTCACCTGCGGCATAATTTCGGAACCGTCGAGCTCAACAACCTTGTCGAACACTGCATCGTCATCGCTGTGCAACGTCTTCCAGTATTCAATGGCTTGCTCGCGCATCTCGCCCTTGGGGGCAAATGGGCGACCCTTGACATAATCAATGGTGGTCTGGTCGACCGCGACCATGCCCACCCGCGCACCGGCCTCGATGGACATGTTGCAGATGGTCATTCGGGCTTCCATCGAGAGGCCACGAATCGCCTCGCCGCCAAACTCAATGGCACAGCCCGTACCGCCAGCAGTGCCAATCTTACCGATGATGGCGAGGACAACGTCTTTTCCGGTCACCCCGGGCCCAAGCTTGCCATTCACCTTCA
Organism: Marinobacter sp. UBA2688; assembly: GCF_002352785.1. Classification (NCBI taxonomy): domain Bacteria; kingdom Pseudomonadati; phylum Pseudomonadota; class Gammaproteobacteria; order Pseudomonadales; family Marinobacteraceae; genus Marinobacter; species Marinobacter sp. UBA2688. Next base: position 13,715 of record NZ_DELU01000015.1, on the reverse strand, counting down.
CCAGCATGTTTTTCATTTTCTGCTGAACCAGGCACTGGGTGGCGAGCACATGTTCCACCTCTGACGTGCCGATACCATGAGCCAGGCAGCCGAATGCACCGTGGGTGGAGGTATGGGAATCGCCACAAACAATGCTCATGCCAGGCAGTGTCGCGCCCTGCTCTGGCCCGATCACATGCACGATGCCCTGGCGTTGGTCCTTGATCTTGAATTCCAGGATGCCGAACTCGTCGCAGTTCTTGTCCAGGGTTTCCACCTGAATCCGGGATACCGGGTCAACAATGCCTTCAATGCCTCTGGCGCGGTCGGTGGTGGGTACGTTGTGGTCCGGCGTCGCCAGGTTGGCATCCAGCCGCCAGGGCTTACGCCCGGCCAGCCGCAGGCCTTCAAAGGCCTGCGGCGAGGTGACTTCGTGCAGCAGATGCCGGTCGATGTAGATCAACGCGGAGCCGTCATCCCGCTGTTTAACGAGATGGTCGTCCCACAATTTGTCGTATAAGGTCTTGCCCGCCATGGTTCTCTCTCACTCTCTGGGGGTTTCTGTTTTTTCAGTATGGTTCTATTTTAACGCCTAGCCTTGAATAACCTCAATTCATGTTTTTTATGTTGCGCATTCCCATCTGGCATATTAGGATTTGGTGGGACCTCCACCAAAAGCTGCAGTTACGGATTCAACCACAATGGATGCAAATTCCCTGAAAGCGTTCCTCACCATCGTCGACCAGGAGTCGTTCTCCGAGGCGGCAGAACTGCTACACCTAACGCAGCCCGCAATCAGCAAGCGGCTGGCTGCTTTGGAGAACCAACTGGGAACGAAGCTGATCGACCGGAGCAATAGACAGGTCCGATTGACGGACGCAGGGGCACGCCTTCTACCCCATGCCCGGCGAATTCTGGATGAAGTGCACAATGCCCGACAGGCGCTGTCAGATCGTGAGGGATCGGTTTCAGGACAGCTGTCGGTGATTGCCAGCCACCACATCGGACTGCATCATCTCCCTGCCTGGTTACGGCGGCTGAACCGGGATTATCCGGAGGTGTCTCTGGAACTGCAGTTCATGGATTCTGAAAGCGCCTTCGGGCAGATGCGTAAACGTACAGCAGAGCTCGCGTTCGTGACCCTGAGCGAGAGCATGGACCAGGTATTCGATGTGCACGTGCGCTGGGAAGATGCCATGGCATTCGTGGTGTCGCCGGAACATCCACTGGCCTCGCTGGACAACCCGGGGCTCGGGGATCTGTCCCGGTATGACGCCCTGCTCCCCGAAGCTGGCACCGCCACCTACCGATCCATCAGCCGACTGTTTCTCGATGCGAGCCTGCCCCTGAAAATCCAGATGCCCACCAACTACCTGGAAACCATCAAGATGATGGCCAGCGTCGGGCTTGGGTGGAGCGTTTTGCCGGTGAGCATGGTCGACGACTCACTTACGGTGCTTTCTGTGCCCCACTCCGTAAGCCGCATTCTCGGCGGTGTGGGACTGAAGGGCCGATCGCTGAGCCCCCAGGCACAGGCACTGCTGGATATCGCAGCAGATCTTCAATAAAACCCGCTAAACACCACAGCAACACCAATCAATGCTCGGGCGGCGGCCTCAGGCCCCGCCAAGTGATGACAATGGCAATGGCCATGGCCGCCGCCCCGCCCCAGAACGCGGCGGAGGTACTGAACCCGTCCACCAGAAAGCCCGACAACCAGGCGCCCAGTGCGCCACCGGCACCAAAGGTCAGCCCACTGTAGAGCGCCTGCCCCTGGCCGTGATGATGCTGCCCGAAGAAACCCTGAATATACTGCACCGAAATAGCGTGCAGGGCGCCGTAAGAGGCCGCATGCAGCAACTGCGCGAAAATCAGCACCGCCACCACATCCGTCACTTCCGCGATCAACACCCAGCGAATCATCGTCAGCGCCAGTGCCGCAATCGCAATCTGCCGCACGGTGAAATTGCGGGTCAGCCGATGCATCACCAGGAACAACCCAATCTCCGCCAGCACCCCTAGCGACCACAACAACCCAATCGCCAACTTACCGTACCCGTGCTGCTCCAGGTGAATACTGAAAAACGTGTAGTACGCCCCGTGGGATACCTGCAGCAGAAAGTTCATCAAAAAGAACGTCACCACCGCCGGGTGGGTCACAATCGCCTTCAAACTGCCCTTGGGCGCCGGTGGCTTACGTTCTCCCCGCTCCGACGGCACCAGAAACGCCGACACCGCAATCCCCGCAAACACCGGCAACAACAGCCACGGCAACAGAGTGATCGGGATAAGTTCAAGAATCCCTCCCACCAGCGCCACCGCGCCAATAAACCCTACCGACCCCCATAACCGCACCTTGCCGTATTTCTCACGTTGCGTTCCCAGCGACCGCAACGTGATCACTTCATAAAGCGGCAAAATCGCATTCCAGAAAAACGTAAACGCCAGCATGACCAGCAACAGCCCATAAAACCCCGGCTCCATGAACACACCAGCAAAAAACAGCGACCCCGTAATGGCACCAAACCGAACCAACCGCACCCGCTGCCCAGTCCGATCTCCGAGCCATCCCCACACACTGGGCGCCACAATCTTGGTCAATTGAATCGTCGCCATCAGCGTGGCGATCTCAAGGTAGGAAAAGCCCCGGCCTTCCAGATACAGGGACCAATACGGCAGCAAACCGCCGAGGAGAGCGAAAAACCAGAAGTAGAGGTTTGAAAGGCGCCAGTAGATAGGAATGCTCCAATGAGATATCACAGAAGACCGACCGCCACAGAAAGCAGGGCCTCTCAAAACCGTGGAGGGCCAGGGATGGCCCGACCGAGCCTACATGGACGTACTTGCGGCGAGTTTTGAGAGGCCCTGCTTGCTGTGGTGTGCACCGTACTATCAGTCGAGTTGATACGATCTGATAAATGTCGGATTACGGCTTCGCCTAATCCGACTTACCGGTGTATGCGGCTGGGGTCAGAGTTGGCCTATGTTCGGGGTAGAGACCGAGACATCCCCATTCTGACCACGATGACGCAGATAATGATCCATCAACACAATGGCCATCATCGCCTCCGCAATCGGCGTCGCACGAATGCCCACACAGGGATCATGCCGCCCCGTGGTAATCACCTCCACGGGATCACCGTGAACATCAATACTCCGCCCCGGCAACCGCAAACTGGACGTCGGTTTCAACGCAATACTGGCCAGGATCGGCTGCCCCGACGAAATTCCGCCCAGAACACCACCGGCATGGTTCGACAGGAACCCTTCAGGGGTTAACTCATCCCGGTGCTCCGTGCCTTTCTGGTCAACACACCCAAAGCCCGCTCCAATCTCAACACCCTTCACCGCGTTAATGCTCATCAACGCATGAGCCAGGTCCGCGTCCAGCCGGTCGAAAATCGGCTCACCCAGGCCGGGAGGAACGCCCTCAGCGACCACATTGATACGCGCACCGATGGAATTGCCCTCTTTGCGCAGGGCATCCATATAGGCTTCCATCTCCGGCACCTTATCGGCATCCGGGCAGAAAAACGGATTCTGGTGAACCTGATCCCAATCGATCTTCTCAATGCGGATCGGTCCCAACTGGGAGAGATAACCCCGGATCGTGATACCAAGGCGCTGCTCCAGAAATTTCCGTGCAACGGCACCGGCGGCGACCCGCATCGCTGTCTCGCGTGCAGAAGACCGACCTCCACCCCGATAATCCCGAACACCGTACTTGTGCATGTAGGTATAGTCGGCGTGGGCAGGACGGAACTGCTCCGCGATCTTCGAATAATCCTTTGAGCGCTGATCGGTATTCTCGATCACCAACCCAATGGGGGTGCCAGTGGTCTTACCCTCGAACACCCCCGAGAGGATCTTCACTTCGTCCGCTTCCCGGCGCTGGGTGGTATGACGCGAAGTGCCGGGCTTGCGGCGGTCCAGATCCCGCTGCATATCAGCCTCGGACAGCTCAAGCCCCGGAGGGCAACCATCAATTATGCATCCGAGCGCAGCCCCGTGGCTCTCACCAAAGCTGGTCACCGTAAACAATTTTCCGAAGCTATTTCCCGACATGATTCAGTATCTTATCCAGGGTATTTAATGTAAGTCTTCAGCAGTCAACAGAAACACACCGTCGCCGCCATTCTCAAATTCCAGCCAGGTAAAGGGCATATCCGGATAGGCTTCCTGCAACGCCACCCAGCTATTCCCGACCTCAACAATCAAGAGGCCACCCGGGTTCAGGTAATCGGCCGCCCTCGCGAGTATCCGATGAGCGATGTCCAGCCCATCTCCCCCGGCAGCAAGGCCAAGTTCCGGTTCGTGGCCATACTCCGCCGGCATATCCGCAATATCGTCAGCGTCCACATAGGGAGGGTTGCTGAGGATGACATCGTATCGACCTTCAAGCCCATCGAACACATCGGACCGTACGGTGCTTACCCGGTCACCGACCTCGTGATAGTCGATGTTGACTGCGGCCACGTCGAGGGCGTCGGTAGAGATATCCGCAAGGTCCACCTCGGCATCCTCGAATACACTCGCAGCTGCAATGCCAATACAGCCACTGCCAGTGCACAAGTCCAGGATCCTGCCCACGGGTTTGTTACCCAACCAGGGTTGCAACCCGCCTTGAATCAGCTCTCCCAACGGTGAACGCGGCACCAGCACGCGTTCATCCACATGAAATGGCAGCCCCATAAACCAGGCTTCACCCAACAGATAAGCCAAGGGGACCCTGTCGTCAATACGGCGTTGCATGCGATCAAGGATCAACGCTCGTTCTTCCCGGGTCAGCCGGGCATCCAGGAACAGTGTATTGTTTTCCAGAGGCAAATGGAGGCTACGCATAACCAGTTGCACAGACTCATCCCACACGTTGTCCGTGCCGTGGCCAAAATAAAGCGGCGAATCGGCAAAGCGAGAAGAAACGTACCTCAGGTAGTCTCTGACGGTATGCAGGTCATCAATGGGGTTACTCACGCACGCTCGTCCTGTTCGGAAATGATCAAGGCGCTGAATTATACGCTCTTTCCGGCACAGGCTGCAGCCCACCGCCGCAATTGCGGTTTCAGGGTCATATCGCCATCGGGCCAGAGCTGTTCTGGTTCTCTTCGTACCGGTCCAACGCGGCGGCCATACGTTCCCGTCCAAGCTGAATCAATTCGGGCGCCTTGTGGTAGTCATAGCTGCGGCTGGCGTTCTTGGGAATGTTCACCAGCAAATCGGGTGGATACCCAGCGATCTTGTATTGTACCAAGGCGCTTTGCATGGTTTCGACGGTCAGGTTCATGACATCGAACTTACCAATACCCAGCTTATCCCAGTCAATAGTCTCGTGATCATCCTGATGTTTCTTCGGTTCCGATTTTATCGCGGGCGTCTTTTTATTGTGCTCGTTCTTCGCCACCGCCTTGCTGATTTTCTCTTCCGGTGAAGCCGACGAACCACCCTCTTTCTTGGTACTGAAGGTCTTCAGGGCATCCCAGTCAAACCAGCGGGAGGCCTTATCACGGATTTTTTCGACCCATTCCTCGGTATCATCGTCGTCAGGGTTTGCAAACGCCGCATCCGGCAATCGCCGCCCGCGGTCATCTTCGCCACTGAGGTTTACGGCCACAATCATATCGGCATGGGAGGAAATGGTCGGAATGATCGGCAGTGGATTGAGCAAGGCGCCGTCCACCAGCACGCGGCCATTCAACACCAGAGGCGTCACCACACTGGGTATGGCAACCGACGCCCGGATGGCCTGATCCAGCGGCCCTTCCTGAAACCAGATTTCCTTATGGGCAAGGAGATCCGTCGCCACAGCCGTATAGGCGATCGGAAGGTCTTCAATTCGGGTATTTCCAATCATTTCCCGCACCACGGAGAATATCTTTTCTCCACGAATGGCGCCGACGGAGCTAAAAGTCACATCCAGCAGTTTCAGCACATCGAACTGGCCCAGGCCAGTTACCCAGTCCTTGTAATCCTTCATCTTGCCGGCTGCAAACACGCCCCCGATCAAGGCTCCCATGGAACAGCCGGAAATGGCGACAATGTCGTAGCCTCTTTCCACCAGTATCTCGATCGCACCTATATGGGCATAGCCCCTGGCCCCGCCACTGCCAAGAGTCAGCGCTACGGTCTTGCCCTTGCCGGGAGCCGTCGGCCGGGGATCGCCTTTCTCGGACGCCGACTGAGCAGCGGATATTCCGGTGCTCGTGACAATCTGGGAGATATCGTCTGCCGGCTTCTGATCTTCGTCCTGAAGCTCTGTCCCGGATGGCCTGTTCATTCCCTTCACCTCGTAATCACCATCACTTCAACCCGGTCACCTTGCCGATCGGGATTTGGTATCACAACCGTGGGGCCAACCGTAATGATCATCTGGCGGCTTTCGGAAACGCCACTTTTGGCCAACACCTGGGAAAGTGACTGCGCTGCAGCCTCTGCCCGCTCCATAGACGCTTCCAGGGTTTCATTATCCTTGAGCTGGGAATAGGCCGTCAGTACTACCCGGGCTTCAGCGTCGCCGGCCCAGTCATTGATGATGCGCCGGTCGGCACCGCTCCACTCAAAGCGGTAGGTGATGCCACCCTGCCAGGGCACAATCACCGGCCCCTTGATTCTGGCGCTTTCGTTGCCCATTCCCGGAATATCAGTTCCCTGAGGCGCGACCAAATGTTCAACCCAGACAAACTGGCGCTGGTTGGCGCGGGTAACCGTATACACCAGCGTCAGCCACGGCTGGCCATTCTCATCGACCGAACCGGCAACAAGATAGTCCTGATTGTTGTCCCGCCCATAGAGACTGGATTGATCAAAAATCTGGTTGGCCCACACGTTACTGCGCCCGCAATTCCTTCCGGAACATTCAAACAGTATCTGGGCGCCACGGGCCTGCAGTTCCCTTAGATAGTGATCGCGAGCCTCTTCCCGGTTGGCACCGCCCTGGACTTCATATAACTGCCCGACGCCCTTGACCGGGAGCCGGGCCATGGACGCGGAGCGGATCTCGTTGTTCACCTCACGAACCGGGCTGAACAACACCAGGTGCCCCGGCGACTTGATGCTGATTTCCTGATCAAGGCGCGCCTCCGGAAACGGTTCCGGCGGTGGCATTTGCGCCGACACCATGGTCGAAAACCCCATGAACATGGCGGCGACCCACACTACTGACTGCGACAAGCGCTTATTCTGCATCGTCTAAAAAGCCTCTGACTGCATCAATGACGGGTTCAACATTCCCGTCCAGGTGGCAATGGTGGCCTCCGGGCACGGCCACCACATCCAGGTTCGCGATCGCATCCAAACGTGAATCAAGTTCCGGGCGACTGGCCAGGAGCCCCTGCGTCGCACGCAGGAAACGTGTTGGCGTGACTACTTTCTTCAGGCAAGCGGTCACTTGCGCTTCGTCCATCATTATCATCGATGGATGGCGCAAACGCGGATCGGTTTGCCACACGAAACCATCACCGGAAGACTTCATGCTCCGCGTTACCAGCATTCTCGCGGCTTCTGGCGACAGGGGGATCATGCCACCCTCCCGAGCCTTGGCTGCCAACTCTATGTCAGGGTATACGACCGCTTTCCCTGAACCCGTCATTCGTTTGATGATCGACTTGCGCATCTGATCGATCACCTCATCCGGTTTACGACTGATCGGTCCAATGCTGTCGATCATGACCAACCGACGCACCCGTTCCGGAAACGCCGCCGCGTAGAGCACGCTGACAATCCCGCCGAGTGAATGACCCACCAGATCAATCTGCCCTTTCGGCGAGTCTTTGAAATGGGTCTCAACCAGTTCTGCCAGGTCCGCCACATAATCCATCAACTGGTACCCCTGGCCTTCAGGCCGGTGCCCGGAACGCCCGTGCCCAGCCATATCGAGGGAGTACACATCGCGATTTCCCGCCAACGCCGGGGCCAATCTGGCGAATGACAGGGCGTTATCCAGCCAGCCGTGGATCATCAGCACCGGCCAGGTTTCAGAGGCCGTGGCAGCGGGCCAGTGCAGGCCTGCCAGGTCGATGTGTTTAAGAGACCAGTTGATTTCCCGACACGTCATTGTTGTATCAGGTGGGGTTTCCAGAATGGTGTCGTTCATTGAAGCGCTTACATAGTGTGGGTGGGTCGATCCGAGCTCAATGAACCCGCCAGGTAGGACTCGATTTTGGTACGCGCGGTTTCGTCTTCACCATCGAACTGCACACCAATGCCCGCTGCACGGTTGCCCTGGGCACCCTTCGGGGTAATCCAGATCACCTTGCCCGCCACGGGGATTTTTTCCGGCTCATCCATCAGGTTGAGCAACAGGAACACTTCATCGCCCAATTGATACTGTTTTTGCGTGGGAATAAACAACCCGCCCTGCCGGATATAAGGCATGTAGGCGGCGTAGAGTACCGCCTTGTCCTTGATGGTCAGCGTGAGAATGCCACTGCGTGCGCCAAAACCAGGCCCCATAGTAAACACCTTTCTCTGTATTGATAGCTCTGTATTGATAGCTCTGTATTGATAGCTCTGTATCGAAAGCAACCGGATTGGTAGCAGCCGAAGTCAATAAACTCCTGATATTCCGCAATCATAGCAGTAGTTGTTAATCACTGCCCTATCCTGCCGCGCCATTGGTCACTCCGTTTATCCCGCAGCTGGCCTGCGGCGCGGCATGAGTTTCTGCCATGCGATCAGCAATCGGCCCGCTTCCAACTCAGGGTTCACGTTGTAAACGCCGGCAGACCTGGACTCGTGGATCGCATCCAGGAGTTCATGGGCCCGCCAGGAAGGATTGTTTCTGGCAAGGAACGTTAACATGTCCGCCGCTTCCGCATCCCGGGGCTGCCCCCCGGCACTGATGCGGGCCAGGTCACCAGCCCAGCCTTCAAATAGCCATAGAGCACTTTCAAGCCCCATTGCCTTGAACGGCTTTGCAGCCTCGGAAAGAGTGAGCTGACCCTTCATGAAATGGCGGAAGTTGTCCAACGCCTCATCCCGCAGGCTAATAAACTCTCCGGTAGCATATTCCAGGGCCAGCCGCGGCGCATTGGCTGCCAGTACCAGCGCCTTGGCGCATTGCTCCGGCGTTGGTCTGTTGTCGCCATCCATCGCTTTGACCGCCGTCGCCAGCCAGCCAGCAGCCTGATCTCTGTCCGGCGTAGCAATCAGCAAACTCTGGCAGCGGGAACGGATCGTCGGCAATACCGGCCTGCCACTCTCCTGCAGCAGCAGAAGCACCACATCTTCGGCGGGTTCTTCCAGGGTTTTCAGCAACGCGTTGGCGGAATTGATGTTCAACTGGTCCGCCCGATCAATAATGGCCACCTTGCGGGAGGCCACCTGGGGAGAGCCGACCGCGAATGCGGACAACGCACGAATCTGATCAATCTTGATCATCCGTGATTTTTCCGGTGCGTAAATTCGGATATCCGGATGGGTGCCCGCGGCAACCAGCTCGCACTGCTTACAGATGCCACAAGGGGACCCTGCGTCCATATCCGCCTTTTCACAGACCAGCAACCCGGCCAGCGCGTTGGCAAACAGACGCTTTCCCACGCCGTTCTCGCCCGTCACCATCAGGGCATGGGGCATCCTGTTGCCGGCGATGCGTTGGAGCAGTCGGCTCCAGGCGTCTTCAAGCCATGCCATGGTTGCTATGGATGCGTTCACGTATTCACCCCTTTGATGAACTGGTTGACGGTCGATCCGCCTGTCGTTTCATCGTGGCCAGCAATCGCTTCATTTTCGCCAGTTCGCCATGATGACCGGTTTCGGAACCCCGGCCATAGTAATGTTTGTTGATCAATCGGGCAAAAGCCGTTGCTGTGCCGGCCGCCGCGGGTTTTGCCCGGGCAAGCCTTGAGGCCAGTTGGGAGGGTGTTTCACCGTGACGTACAGGCACTCCCGAACGGTCACACAACCGATACCAGCGGCTGACGAGACGACCAAGCGGGTCCCGGCTTTCCACGCGACGGTACTGCCAGGCGGTAACCAAACCCGCCAGTAACAGCGCCATACCGACAATGCCCGCGGTAATATAGCCAAGCTCCCGCATTCCTATCCCTCCAGGCAAACGCGACATCAGGTCCATCTGTGACTGCCCCTGATATCCGACAACCCAGCGCTGCCAGTGGTAATTAATCTTATCGAGCTGCAGGGAAGCCCACTGCAGCATCGCCAAATCGCCGTAGCGCTGTGGCGATGTCCAATCGTTCTCAAGGAACGAGCCTTCCTCAGCCACCGCCTCCCGTAGACCAAACTCAATACGCTCGGGAGCAATGGCAGCTGTCGGGTCCACCCGCACCCAACCCTGGCCGGGGAACCACGCTTCCACCCAGGCATGGGCATCGTACTGCCGCACAATCAGATATTCGTCATCTGCGCCGGGTGACCCACCCTGATATCCGACCACCACTCGGGCCGGAATACCCGCTGCGCGCAACACAAACGTGGTAGCCCCGGCGTAGTGGGCACAGAAACCCCGCTTTTCATCGAATAACAGGCTGTCGATGCCATCCACGGGCATAGCGGGTGGGCGCAGGGTGTAGAAATAGGCCTGCTCCCGGAAACGGGTCAGAAGCTGCTGCACCACTGCCTGAGGGTTGTCGTGTTGGCCAGCCAGTTGTTGCCCGAACGCCCTTGCCCTCGGGTTGCCGCTTTGTGGTAACTGTAGATAACGCTGAAGGTTATCGGGCTCCGCACTGGCATCCTCCGTTGTTTGGTTCCCGACCAACTCCATCCGGTAACGGACCGCGCTGTCAGCCGGCCGGTCAAACCGGAACAGATTCTCATCCGTTTGCTTTACATTATTGGAGACCGCCCTGGAGTTCTCCAGAGCAAAGGCCCAGGTCTGGTCCGTGGGTTCCAATAACACCTCGTACTGGTTGGGCCCGAGCGGCCCTACGCCACCATCAACGTCAACACGGCCAAGCCGGCGAAACGGCTTTCCAAGGCCCTGTTGCCAAGTGTCTCCGTCAAGGCGATCCAGGATAAGCCCGCGCCAATATCGGTCCCGGTAGGCCGGTAACTCACCGCCAAAGGTGACGCGAAAGGCTCGCTCACTGCTCTGGGCGAGACTCGAGATATCACCGGGAGTCATGGTGTCGCTGATTCCAGTTCGGGCTTCGCCGGAAACCAGCGGCACACTCCAGAGCGGCGACATGCGCGGGAAGAACACGAACAGGAGCACTACAATCGGCAAGGTCTTAACCAGCATCAGCCCCAAGCGCCGCCATCCCTTCTTCATGGCACCGGGAATTTCCGGCGCATTCACCACCTGCAGGCCGATTAACAATAAGGCAACGCCCGCAATGTTAATGACACTCCAGTGAATCTCCTGATGAAACAGAAAGTTGACTGTCGCCAGGTACACCAGGATAAAAAACAGCACATAGAAATCCCGGGTGGATCGGGTCTCAAGCCATTTAAGCCCCACCGCCAGCACAAAAAACGACGCCGCAGTATCAACGGTGAAACGCCCCTGCACAGTTGCGATATAAACGGCCACCAGTACCAGCATGATCCCGGTACGCATCCACCTTCCCGGTAACCTGACCTGCCCGGATTGCGCCAGCCACCGCCAGCCAGCAAGTACAGCGCAACTGGCCACCAGCCAGATCGGCAATCGGTCCCACTGGGGAATCAGTAACAACCCAAAGCCTGCGATCAGCCATATCAACGCGCGGCCCGATACCAATTCCGCAGCCTGTAAGGAGCGTGAACTCGGCGAATTACTCAGGAACCTGCGAATCATGCCCGTCCCTCCCCGAAACCAGACGACGCAGAGGTCCGATTCCCAACCTCTTCGGAGCGGGTACCATGGGGCAGAGGACCACCTTCCCTTGGTTGTTCAAGGCCAAAGATGGCCAGCGCCTTAAGGCACCGGTTGGCGTGAGCAGCACCGGTGTCAGGTTCAATCACCTGCCCCGGCAGATTCAACCCGAAACGGCTGTTCTTGCGGGCCCGTTCCATCACCTGATGAGCCAGGTAACCCAGGCGCAGCTCACGGTCCACGCCCCTGAAAGCGTCGTAATCAAGCCAGTGGGGGCTGCCCTGTTCACCTTCCCAATCGGTAATCACCATCTCACCGGTACGGGCGTATCGTTTCCACTGAACCCTCTGGCTCAGATCCCCCTCCCGCCAGGGCCGAATGTCGGCATGGTCATTCCCATCCGTCGAGCGGGCCTTCGATTGCTCCTCTCCGTCCTGAACCGTGCTGGTCACATCCGGGGCGGCCAGAGGGTTTGGATAGACAATGCCGGACGTGACCGGCCGCAGCCAGGACCAGGCCTTGAAAAGGCCAAAAGGAAAGCGGGTTTCCACGCGGATACGTTCCGGCTGCAGGTAGCCACGTTGATAGGACGGTATCGCCAGGGTCATATCCTCCTGCTGCCCGGCTGGCACGTGCTGGTTTTCGAGTTGACTGTCATCGCAGAACAGGGATATCGCCAGCGAATCATGACGGGGCGACACAGCCCTTAAACGGAAGGGTATCGTATCGCCGGCAAAGCCATCACCGGCCTGTATGAGTGTCAGTTCCAGCCCCGACAGGTTGCGGTGGGTCTGGTGCATGGCCGCAACAACTACTGCGCCCAACAGAAATGTGAGCATGTATATCAGGCTGTTCTGGTAGTTAATTCCGGTAATCAGCATGATCAACAGTAAACCGGCAAACACCACCCCGGCACCCGTGGGCAGGATAAAAACATTGCGCTGTCCGAATATTCGCTGATCGGCTCGCGGAATCCGCTGGTTGACCCAGCGCTGCCATCGCGAACGAAATGCCTTCAACATAAGAGTCCTGTTACAAAAACTGGATGGTTACGCCTGTTATATAAACACGTTTGCGCGGTTTTACAGAAGAATACTGACAATAGTCCGATTCTGATCACAAACACCACAAAATCGCCTTGAAATCCGAATCTCTGAGAAGAATACTGCAACCAAGGAGCATACTGACTGCAGTTTAGTGTCGGAAGCGCCTCCATTTCGCGTTTGGACACGGCAAGAGGCTACGCCATGAACCGCCGAACACCCTTGTACATCGCTCTGGCTGGTACGGCCAGCCTGGCTGTTTCGTTTAGCTCCCCGCTGATGGCCGGGGTGCAGACCCTGACCTCTGACGAAATGGTTGAAACCTACGTGAAGGATTCCGCCGTCATCGTGGTGCCTAAAGAACGGCAGAAAACCGACGCGGACCGGCAGCAGATTATCCGCTCCCTGACCATTTCTCCGGGTGAGCCGGTGCTAACGGAAGCGGAAGAGGAAGCCTATCGCGAAGCCCTTGAACGCTTCGAACGGGAAGGCAAGAAAGGTGCCCTTGAGAGCGCGGAAGAGGAGTTCCTCCGGCGCGCTCTGCTGCTGCCCCAGGAAGAACTCGCCCGGGTGCAGCCCCCAGCGGAGTTCACCCCAACCATTCCGCCCATTATTTTCGGACAGCAGGCCCAAATACCCGACGAGCCATTCAGCCAGACCTTTCTGAACGATCAACTGGGCGTTGGGTTTGACGGCCAGAACCTGAACTTCACCATTGGCAACCCGCCGGGTATTGATACGATCCAGGTGCCCCATGGCATTAACGAAGGCCCGATCACATTAACACCCCGTCCTGGCGGTGGGTTTGATCTGTCTATAGCGGTGCCGGATCGCTAAGACTATCTCTACAGGTCCGAAACATAAAAAGCGGTGACTCCTTGCGAGTCACCGCTTTTTTTTTACCAGTACTTTTTTGACCGGATCGAGTAGGAGGGGGAGTCACC
>NZ_DELU01000028.1:0-22164 GCF_002352785.1 Marinobacter sp. UBA2688 | reverse complement strand
GTAACTCCCCCTCCTACTCGATTAATGAGGCGCGGGATATCGTTAGACTGTCGCCACGCCCGAAGCGAACCGGGTATCCAGGATCCAACAACGGTAAAACGGACCGATGACGCAAGCCCCACCGGAACAGCCCACGAATACGCCAGACAGCAAGGCCGCCGTAAAAGCCATCATGGAGCAGTTGGATGCCTGCAACCAGGTGGAAGCCGCCCGTATTCACAAGTTGGTCGCCCGGAAAAAAGGGCGGCCGGGGCAAAAGGACCTGGAGAAAATGGCGCAATGGCTCGATCGGGGGCAGGCGCGTGTCACGGAACGTCAGGCAATGCATAAGCCGGCCACCTTTCCGTCATCGCTGCCAGTGTCTGAACGGGTCGATGATATCCGTGAGGCCATTGAACAGAACCAGGTGGTGATCGTTGCCGGCGAAACCGGTTCCGGTAAGACCACCCAGATCCCCAAGATCTGCATGAACAGCGGTCGGGGTATTCGCGGGCTGATCGGCCACACCCAGCCCCGCCGGATTGCGGCCCGTACCGTAGCCGGTCGTATTGCTGAAGAGCTTGGAGAGCAGACTGGCGGCCAGGTGGGGTATCAGGTACGTTTTACCGACACCACGTCCGACCAGTCGCGGGTCAAAGTCATGACCGACGGCATCCTGTTGTCGGAGGTCCAGCACGACCGGTTCCTGGACCGTTACGATACCCTGATTATTGATGAGGCCCACGAACGCAGCCTTAACATCGACTTTCTGATGGGCTACCTGCGGCAACTGTTGCCGAAACGGCCTGATCTGAAGGTCATCATCACCTCCGCCACCATCGAAGTGGAACGCTTTAGCGAGTTCTTTAGTGGCGCGCCGGTCATCGAAGTCAGTGGACGAACCTATCCGGTAGATGTGCGTTACCGTCCTCTCACCGGCGATGAGGACGATCAGGACCAGGGTTGGACGGATGGCGTGCTGCGTGCGATGGAGGAAATCGAACAGCACGAACGTGCAGAAAAGCAGCCACCGGGCGACGTACTCGTATTCCTGCCCGGCGAGCGGGAAATTCGCAGCCTCAGCAAGGTACTGCGACACGCCGAGCTGCGCCATACCGAAGTTCTACCATTATATTCTCGGCTCAGTAACCAGGAACAGAACCGGATATTCCAGGGCCACCGGGGGCGTCGGATCGTGCTCTCCACCAACGTCGCGGAAACCTCCCTGACCGTGCCCGGCATACGCTATGTCATCGACACCGGCGTGGCCCGTATCAGCCGTTACAGCGTGCGTTCCAAAATCCAGCGCCTGCCCATTGAGCCGGTGTCCCAGGCCAGCGCCAACCAGCGTGCCGGGCGCTGTGGCCGGGTCGCTCCGGGGATTTGTTTCCGGCTTTACGACGAAACCGATTTCATCAACCGGCCCGAGTACACCGACCCGGAGATCCTGCGCACCAACCTGGCCTCGGTTATTCTGCAGATGACCACCTCGGGGCTCGGGGATATCCGCCATTTCCCGTTCCTGGAGCCACCGGACCGTCGCCTGATCAACGATGGCTACAAATTGCTCGAAGAGCTTGGAGCCGTTGATGACAAGCGCCGTGTGACAAACCTTGGCCGCACCATGGCACGCCTGCCGCTGGACCCAAGGCTGGCGCGCATGCTGGTGACCTCCTCGGAACAGGGCAGTCTGGCGGAAACGCTCGTGATCATTGCCGGCCTGAGCGTTCAGGACCCGAGGGAGCGTCCCCAGGACAAACAGCAGGCTGCCGATCAGGCCCACGCGCCGTTCAATGACAAGGAATCGGATTTCCTGACCTTGTTGAATATCTGGAATTTCTACGAGGAACAGCGCCAGGAACTGTCCCAGAATCAGCTGAAAAAGGTCTGCCAGAAGAGCTTTCTGTCGTGGATGCGGATGCGGGAATGGCGCGACATTCACCGGCAACTGACGCTGATTTGCCGTGAGCAGAAACTGAAACTGAACAGAGATGCGGCCAGTTACGAGTCTTTGCACAAAGCCATTCTCGCGGGTTTGCTGGGCCAGGTGGCGGTGAAGCTCGAAAAGAAGGAGTATCTGGCCACCCGCAACCGCAAGGTCATGATCTTTCCGGGCTCAAAAGTGTCTAAAACCGGCCCGAAGTGGATTGTGGCGGCGGAAATTGTCGAAACCAGCCGCGTGTTTGCGCGGGTGGTGGCGAAGATTGAGCCGGAGTGGATCGAGCCCCTGGCCGGGCATGTGGTGAAGCATCACTTCTTCGAACCCCACTGGGAACAGAAACGTGCCCAGGTCATGGGTTATGAAAAGGTCAGTCTCTACGGCCTGGACATTATTGCCAAACGCCGTATTCCCTACAGTAAGGTGGACCCGGAGGAGTGTCGCAACCTGTTCATCCGCCGTGCCCTGGTGGAAGGCGACTACCAGTCGAAGGCGCCCTTTATTGCCCGTAACCGCGAGCTGTTGGACACCGTTGAAAACCTGGAGCGCAAAACGCGGCGGCGGGACCTGTTGGTTGAGGACGAAGTGCTGGTGGCGTTCTATGACCAGCGCCTGCCAGCGGACATCGTCAGCGGCCGTCATTTCGAAAGCTGGTGGAAGCAGCTGAGTGCCGACCAGCTCCGTGACATGGAATTGACGGAGGCCGATATCCTCCAGCGCCCGGTGGATGAGCAGGCGGGCTCACTGTATCCGGATTATCTGGAGTGGGAAGGGGTGAGATATCCCCTGAGTTATGAGTTCGAACCCACCAGCGAGCGCGACGGCGTTACGCTCCAGGCACCGGTGATGGCCCTGAAACAGCTTCCGGCACGGCGGCTTGAATGGCTTGTGCCGGGGCTCTTGAGGGAGAAGTGCATTGCACTGGTCAAAGGCCTTCCGAAGGCGTTGAGGCGCAACTTTGTACCGGTACCGGATTTCGTGGATGCGGCCCTGGAAAATCTTCAGGCTTCAAACGAGCCATTGGCGCTGCAGTTGGGCGAACAGCTCCGGCGAATGACCGGTGTCAGGATTGACGCCGATGCCTGGCCACAGGAGGATCTGCCGAAGCACCTGAGAATGAATCTTCGGGTTGTTGATGATGCGGGCAAGCCCATCGCCGAGGGGCGGGAAACCGAAAAGCTGCAAAGCGAACTGGAAGGGCGGGCAGAGGCGGCCCTGTCATCGGCAACCCGAAGGGAGTCATCGGCCGAACCAGTAAGCAAGTCAACGGGCTGGGATTTCGGATCGCTGCCCGAATCCGTCAGGACAGAAAAAGGCGGTATGGAAGTCACCGTATACCCGGCATTGGAAGACACGGGGGATTCCGTTCGCCAGACACGGTTCCTGGACCGGCTTACGGCGGAGGACGCAACTCGCAAGGCGGTGGCGCGGCTGATCCTGATTCGGCTGGGTAATACGCTGGAGGACATGGAGCGGCGGCTACCGCACTTCAAGTCATCGGCGCTGATGTTCGCGCCGGTCGGTAAGGCCCGGGTGCTGCTGGACGACCTGTTGCTGGCCACGGCGATGCAGCATTTTGTGCCCGACGACGTGCCCCGGGACGAATATGCGTTCGAGAACGCGTTTAACGCCGGAAGGGCAGAGTTCGTGCCGGCACTTGAGCTGGCTGACGAGCGGCTGCACCAGGCCATGACGGGCTATCATGGCGTGATGAAACAGCTCAAGGGCAAAATCAACCTGGCGCTCGCGAACAGTATGGCGGACTTGAAGTTTCAGCTGCAAAATCTTGTGTATCCGGGTTTTATTGTTGCCACGCCGCCGGAATGGCTTGCCCATTTTGGACGCTATTTCGAGGCAGCCAGCATCCGCTTTGAGAAAATGCCCAGGGAGCTCGGGCGGGAGCGGGAGTTCCTGCACACCATGGAGCCGCTCTGGTCCCGCTACGCCAGCAAACGCGATGAGCAGCAACGCCAGGGGGTAAGGGACCCGGAGCTATTGCTCTATCGCTGGATGCTTGAGGAATTTCGGGTCTCTTTCTTTGCACAACAGCTGGGCACGGCCGTGCCGGTATCGGTCAAGCGCCTGGACAGGCAGTGGGAGCAGACGCGCGTGTAAGCCGGTCATGTTTGCGGGCAAAACGTTTAGACTGTGTTAGTATTTGGGCAATATTGGTGCAGTTAGATTGTTTGTTTTTACAACTATGACGTGGGGTTAGCGTGATTAGAGCCGTTATCAGCGGGACCGGGTTGTACACACCGCCAGCAACCATTACCAACGAAGAGCTGGTGGAGGCATTCAATGCCTTCGTCGAACTTCACAACGCACGTCACGCTGACGATATTGCCAGTGGCGATCTTGAGCCCCTGCAGCCGTCTTCGTCCGCTTTTATTGAAAAAGCGTCTGGCATCAAGCGTCGCCACGTGATTGACAAGCAGGGCATACTCGACCCTGAACGGATGTGCCCGAACATACCGGACCGACCCAACGAAGAAGCCTCGGTGCAATGCGAGATGGCGCTCTCAGCCTGCGAAGAGGCTCTCAAACAGGCCGGCAAGACCGCGGCCGATGTCGATGCGGTTATTGTCGCCTGCTCCAACATGCAGCGCCCGTACCCGGCTATTTCCGTTGAGGTTCAGGACGCGTTGGGCATCGTGGGTTTTGCCTACGACATGAACGTGGCGTGCAGTTCCGCGACCTTTGGGCTGCAGGCGGCGGCGAACGCCGTAGAGAATGGCACGGCCAGGGCGGTGCTGGTGGTCAGCCCGGAAATCTGCTCCGGCCACCTGAATTTCCGTGACCGGGACAGCCACTTCATTTTTGGCGATGCCTGCACCGCCATCCTGGTGGAAAGAGACGCCGACGTTGCGGAAGGGCAGGGCTTTGAGGTTCTCGGAACCAGCCTGGTGACCAAGTACTCCAATAACATTCGCAACAACTTTGGTTTCCTGAATCGGGGCGATAAAGAGGGCATTAACAAGCCGGACAAGCTGTTCGTGCAACAGGGGCGCAAGGTGTTCAAGGAAGTGTCGCCGTTGGTGGCGGAGACGATCCTCAAACAGCTGTCCAGCCTGTCGTTGTCGCCGGATGATCTCAAGCGGCTGTGGCTGCACCAGGCCAACCTGAACATGAACCAATTGATTGCCCGCAAGGTGCTGGGGCGCGACGCAGACACGAAAGAGGCGCCGGTCATTCTGGATGAGTACGCCAACACCAGCTCCGCGGGCTCGATCATTGCGTTCCACAAACACAAGGACGACTTTGGCGCTGGTGAACTGGGCGTGATCTGTTCGTTTGGTGCAGGCTATTCCATCGGCAGCGTTGTGGTTCGCCGCCGATAGGGTATGGGGTGGCGATAGGCGGTCTTAACTGGCCGCCAACGCCCTGAGTTTGTCAGGCAGTGCCATCGACGTGCGTTTGGTGCGGTCAAACCAGACAATTTTCGCATAGCCTTCCGCGTAGAGTGTGCCGGTCTCGGTATCGGTCAGCGTATGATAGGTGTCGAGGCTGGTATTGCCGGCTTTGTCGGCGTATGTTCTGACCTCAACCGTTGCCGGATGGGCCAGTTCCTTCAGAAAGGTGGCGCTGGTCTTTATAATGACCGGACCGTCGGGGTCATTTTCCGCGCCCAGCTCCAGGGACGCCAGCCAGGTGATGCGGGCTTCCTCGAAAAAGCGGAAATAAACCGTATTGTTGGCATGGCCGTATGCGTCCATATCTCCCCAGCGCAAAGGCATGGAGAGTGTGCTAACCAGATTCCCGGGTACTGACATCGGGGCTACTCCTGAAGCAAGGGGTTAATAATAAAAAAGCAGAGCGCCGGTATTTTCGACGAACAGCAACAGTTTTAACAACCTCAGGTCTGACGATGAGAGACTTTTTTTTCCGGCACCCAGTAATCGGCGCCCTGATTTTTATCTGCCTGTGTTCAGGCAATGCGGTCGCGCAAACCGTGCAGCCAGTCGATCCTGACATGGCAGAACGAAAGCTTGATGCCCCTCCGGGCGAGGTCGATCCTTATGAGGACTGGAACCGGAAGGTCTATGCCTTCAACGAAACCATCGATAACTGGTTCCTCCGCCCCGTTGCGAAAGGGTACCGCACCGTCATGCCAGGCTTTGCGGACCGTGCTGTTACCAATTTCTTCAACAACCTGACTGAAATACGTAATCTAGCCAACAGTATCTTCCAATTGAAGGGGGAGTCTGCCGTCGTGGCGGTGGGGAGATTCAATTACAACACGATTTTTGGTCTGGGCGGGTTGATTGATGTGGCCACCATGTTTGGTTTGCATGAGCGCCCGGAGGACTTTGGCCAGACCCTGGGTTACTGGGGCCTGGATTCTGGACCTTACCTGATGCTGCCGTTTTTGGGGCCGTCGAATCCGCGGGACTTTGGTGGGTTTGTATCCGACAACCTGTTGTTGCCCTCAGCCTGGGACCTGGCTGAAACGCCGGATGTCTATTATGCGAGGGCGCTTCAGATTGTTGACAAGCGTGCCGATCTGATCCCTGCGGAAGGGTTCATCTCAGGTGACGGCTATACGTTCGTGAGAAACGCGTACCTGCAACGGCGGGCTTACCTGATCAATGATGGCAGAACCGTAGACGATCCATTTGCCAGCGATGACGATGAGGATTTGATGCTCGAGGATTTCTGACGCATCGAATCGGCTGGAACAACGGAGGTTTACCAGATGGTTGATGACCGTATCCGGAAATTCCGCAAGATGCTGGCGGAGGCGCCCAATTACGAAGTCTGGAAGGCTGCGGCGCTGGAGCTGGATTTCCTTGAGGGCAATGTGGAGTGGAAAGAGGAGTTTGGCTCCGACCTTTACCATTACGAACTCATCTACGACCGGCTCAGCAACCTCCGCACCTACCGGCATCAGAATGATTTCGAGCGCCTGAAGCGTGCATTGAGAGAAGGGCTTCATCACGACCTGGGCAATATGGGCAATACGGCCCTGTATACCCGTTCTCGGGTTGGCACCAAGCATCTGATCGAGGAGTACATCACCCAGGTGTGCGAATCGCTGGATTTCCTGTGCGACACCAAGGTGCCGGGATTCCCAGTGGCCGAGAAGCTGCAGTTCTTCCGCGATACCCTGACCAGTTATGGCCGCCCGGCTTTGCTGCTCAGCGGCGGTGCCACGCTGGGCATGTTCCATTTCGGCGTTATAAAGGCACTCTGGGAAAAAGGGTTGTTGCCGCAGGTCATTGCCGGCTCCAGCATCGGCGCCATTATCGCTGGCATACTGGGTGTCCACAGCGATGCGGAAATACCGGACATGCTGGTGCCTGAAAACCACGACATGAGGGCCTGGAAATGGCGAGGGCTGTTCAGTGCCATCCGGGGTGACGGCCTGATGGATCAGGAGCAGTTAAAGGCGTGCCTGCGTGCCAATATCGGGGAATACACCTTTGAGGAAGCGTTCCAGAAGACCGGTCGTTCCATCAACGTCAGTGTGTCACCGGTCCAGACCCACCAGAAAGCCCGTTTGTTGTGTGGCTACACGTCACCCTATCTGTTGGTCTGGAGTGCTGTGCTGGCCAGCGCGGCAGTGCCGGGCATCTTCCCGCCGGTACCGCTGATGAAGAAGGACATTCAGGGCAACGTGCTGCCCTACATGTCGCGGCTGAAGTTCGTGGACGGGTCGGTGGTCAGCGACTTGCCCATCGAACGGCTGATGCACCTTTACGACGTGAACTTCACCATTGTCAGCCAGACCAACCCCCATGTGGTGCCTTTTCTGAACCGGCGAGGCCGGGATGAAAAGATCAATGTCGCCAATCTGCCGATGCACCTGCTGAAATCGGAAATCCAGTTCCATGGCCAGGGCCTGTTCGATTATCTGCGAAAACGCGTTCAGCCGGAAATGCTTCGGCAGGTAGCGGGCCAGATGTACACCATTATGGGGCAGCGCTATTCCGGGGATGTCACCATCTCGCCGACGTATCGTCTTCGTGACTACCGTCGCATGTTATCCAACCCTGATCCGGCATGGGTCCGGGAGATGATATTGCAGGGCGAGCGTGCGACCTGGCCCAAGATTTCAATGATTCGCTCCCACGCCAGAATCTCCAAGACCCTGGAGCGATGCATTCGCCGCTTGAAATCCGAACAGCGCCGCTCCACAGCTGAACTGAGACTGGTAAGCAATGCGGATTCCGGCACTTCATGAGATGACAGCCCCGGGAGCCGGGCGGTATGATACCGCGATAGCCGGGGAGCCCGATGGCGGCTCCCGCAAGCTCCGCCTGAGCACCTGACTGGACACGCATGTACTACGATTTCTTCGGTTTTCGGGAGCCCCCGTTTTCGATAGCCCCGGACCCCCGCTATCTGTATCTGAGCGAACGCCATAAAGAAGCGCTGGCGCATCTGATGTATGGCGTGCAGGGGCAGGGCGGTTTTATCGTGATCACTGGAGAAGTCGGCACGGGCAAGACCACTGTCAGCCGTTGCTTCATCGAGAATGTGCCGGATCATGTAGACATTGCACTGATCCTCAATCCCAGATTGTCTGCCCGTGAGCTGTTGTCATCCATCTGCGATGAGCTTGAGATTGCCCATCCGGTCGGATCATCCATCAAGGAACTGGTGGGACTGATCAATGATGACCTGCTCAAGGCCCATGCAGCGGGCCGCCATAAGGTTCTGATGATTGATGAAGCCCAGAACCTGTCCGCCGAAGTGCTTGAACAGCTCCGATTGCTGACCAATCTCGAAACCGCTGAGAAAAAACTGCTGCAGATTGTGTTGCTGGGACAACCTGAACTGCAGGAGATTCTGGGGCTACCAGAGCTCCGCCAATTAAATCAGCGGGTAACGGCCCGCTATCACCTCGACGCCCTGGGTCGAACAGAGATAGAGGCCTACCTGCGTTACCGGCTCAGCGTGGCAGGCCTCCGGGGCGAGATCTTTACCGATCGCGCGATCCGGGCTTTGTACCGCGCCAGCCATGGTGTACCGAGACTGATTAACCTGATCAGTGACCGTGCATTGCTGGGCGCCTACGCCGAAGGCGAGCACCAGATCACTGCTCCCCATATCCGTAACGCTGCCCGGGAAGTGAACGGCCAGAATCTGCCCAGGCGCGCTGGGCCGTCTCGAAAGTCCCATGCGCTGATGTTGGCTGCAGCCCTGCTGATGGCCATCATCATGACCACGTGGCTGTTCATAGGGCTTCCGGGGAGCGGTGGACCCGAGCCCGATGCTGTCGCCGAAAATCAGGGAACGTCCCTTACTGGCGCCATCGAACGGGTCGAGCTGGATATGCCTGTTGTCGAGTTGTCGGAAAAGCTTCCCGAAGCCAGTGAGCAGACCAGTGACTCACGCGAGGAGGAACCACTGCCCGAATTTGAGTTCCCGGACCAGACCATCTCTTTGCCAGTGGCTTTTCGCGAGCTGTTTGAACTATGGGGGTTGGAATACCGCGCCTCGGAAAGCCCAGTGGCGTGTGAGTTTGCCGAGGGGCAGGGACTGCGTTGCCTGCAGAACAAGGGCGCACGCCGAAGCCTGGAGTTTCTGGACCGGCCGGCGATACTTCAGCTTCGCAACGGCAATGGGGACAGTCACTATGCGGTCCTGAGCGGCCTCCAGGATAATCGCGCCACTATCGAACTCCCGAGTGGTCGCCGGGAGGTCACCTTCTCCAGCCTGGAGCCCTATTGGTTTGGCGAATTTACCGTACTTTGGGAAGCGCCCGGCTACATTTTGGGCGATGCGTCCGGTAGTGCTCAGGGTAATGAAAGGGTGGCCGAGCAGATCTGGATGGGCTCAAGAATGATGGAGCTCGCCAGCCGATACGCCGAAAGCCGGCAGGAAGAGAGCCGCGTCAACCGTATGCCGATCGAAGAGCAGGTCCGCTGGTACCAGCAGCAAAGAGGCCTGACGGTCGATGGCATTGCCGGTGCCATGACCATCATCCAGATGAATAACGACCTGGAATCCGCCGTGCCCCGGCTGACGTCCGGAAGGATGGTGAACTGACATGTCCTATATCCTTGATGCTCTCCGCAAATCCGAAACTGAAAGACGGCAGGGTCGGATTCCGGACCTTGGCCAGCAGGTACAGCTGATCCACAAACCACGGAAAAAATCGATTCCGATTCTGGTGTGGGTTGCGCTGGGGCTGGTGCTCAACGCGGCTGTATTGGCCTGGATCTTCTGGCCCCAGGGGCGTCAGGCTTCCCTGACGGATCAAACAATCCCGTCGGCTGGCGTGGCTGCGCCCGCACCCACACCCACCGTTGAACCGGTTATAGTTGATGACAAGCCGGAACCTGCGGGCCAGGTATCGACGCCCGAACGTGTACAATCGCCGCCGACCCGTGACACGCTCGAGGGTGCTATCGAGATTCCAACACCGGGAGCGAATACCGACTCTCCAGCGGATGCGGTAGCGGAAACCGGTGACGAGAATGAGCGGGAGCGACCCACGGTGATTGTGCCCACGCCGCGAACGCCAAGTGCCGTCAATCCCAGCGAGCGGGACGGTGCCACCGCACAGACGGCGCCGCACCTTGTAGAGCTTCCACTTTCCTTCCAGAAAAGGGTGCCAGACCTGATTTTTAACAGCCATATCTATGCGTCCGAGCCGTCGGCCCGCCGGGTCATGATCAATGACAACTACCTGCGCCCCGGAGAGTCGTTTTCCGGTATCACCGTCGAACGGATTACCGAGGAAGGCGTGGAGCTGAGCATGGATGGCCGTCGCTTCCGGGTGGGTGTGGTTCGCAACTGGGTGAGCCCCGACTGATGGCACTCACCGAGGACGTCAAACAGCAGATTCAGCAGACCTACCGTGACGTGTTGGCCGGCAAGGACATCCGCGCCCGTTACGGCCAGCGCCTGATGATCGCCGAGATCGCCCGCTACATGGGCGAGATCACCGAGAATGACGGCCAGCGCACGTCACCAGCCGGCACCTGCGTGGTGGAGGCGGGCACAGGCACGGGCAAGACCCTGGCCTATTTGATTGCCGCCATTCCGGTGGCCCGTGCCCTTGGCAAGACACTGGTGATATCAACAGCGACCGTTGCCCTGCAGGATCAGATCGTCCACAAAGACCTTCCGGACCTGAAAAAGCACAGCAAACTGGATTTTACCTGGACCCTTGCCAAAGGTCGTGGCCGCTACTTGTGTATGTCTCGTCTCGAAGCTCGTCTGCATGACGAGGGTAACGGCGACAGCGATACCATGCCGCTGTTCCTGCTGGATGGGCCCGGCAAGGAAGAACCCGGCACCCGGGCCTATTTTGAAGACATGCTGGCCAGTTACGGGTCCCGGAAGTGGGACGGTGATCGCGACCATTGGCCGGATCAGATACCCGATGACATCTGGCGCCAGGTCACCACCGACCATCGTCAATGTACCAATCGCCACTGTAGCTATTTCGACAGCTGTGCCTTCTTCGACGCCCGAAAAGACCTCGATGATGCCGACATCGTGGTGGCCAACCACGACCTGGTGCTGGCAGACCTTGCCCTTGGCGGTGGTGCCATTCTGCCGGAGCCGGAAAATGCATTGTTTATCTTTGATGAGGCACATCACCTGCCGGACAAGGCACTGAATCACTTTGCGGCGTCGGTGCCGCTGAATGCCACGCGGCAATGGCTCAAGCAGCTATCCCAGGCACTGGGAAAGATGCAGCCGTTCCTCACGCCCGGCACCCAGGCCGCGAAGACCATCGACAGGATCAGTTCCGCCTCCCGTGAAGTGGATATCTGTCTGACGAGGGTATACGACGAGGCCGAACAGAATACCGGTTGGGAGTTCAATGAGGAGCGACGCTCCGCCCAGTGGCGCTACCCGGAGGGCGAATTGCCCGAGGTGCTTGCCGGCCTGGCGGTGGAAACCCGGGTGGCGACGGCCACCCTGGTTCGCCAGCTTGGTGTGATGGTGGACGAATTACAGACGGCCTTCGATGAACGCAAGGCCAGCGATGTCGACCGCGATACTGCGGAATCCTGGTATCCGGTGATTGGATCGTTCCACAGCCGTGCTGAGGACCAACTGCGGTTGTGGGTCGCGTGGTGTGATAATCCGGGCCAACCGGCCAGTGAGCCGGCAGAAGGTGAGGAATCAGCGCCTGAGCCTAAGAAGCGGTCCGGGCCACCGGCCGCCCGTTGGTCGGTGCGACAGCGCTGGGAACACGCGGAAGACATTACGCTCTACAGTAGCCCGGTGCTGGCGGATAATCTGCTTTATTCCAGGCTCTGGTCGCGGGCCTATGGCGCTGTGTTGACCAGTGCAACCCTGACCGCCCTTGGGCGCTTTGATCGGCTCAAGGCCAGAGCAGGTTTGCCCGAAGCCAGCCGCTTCGTGGTGGTGCCCAGTTCCTTCCGCTATGGCGAAATGGCAACCGTGGAAGTGCCGGCCATGACCGCCATGCCCACGGACGATAGCTTTACGGACCAGGTGGTGTCGCGGCTACCGGCCTTGTGGGCCGGGGAGAAGGCGACACTGGTACTGTTTACCTCCAGGCGCCAGATGCAGTTGGTGCGGGATGCCCTGGTGCCGGAATACCCGGATCTGATCACCACTCAGGACGATATGGCCAAGGGCGAGGTCCTGCGCCGCCATTGCAGCCGTGTAGATGAGGGGCTGCCCAGTGTGTTGTTCGGTGTGGCAAGTTTTGCAGAGGGCATTGACCTGCCTGGCAAGTACCTGAGCCATGTGGTGATTACCCGACTGCCGTTTTCGGTACCGGATGATCCCATCGAAGCCAGCCTGGCGGAATGGGTGACGCACCGCGGCGGTAACCCGTTCATGGAAATAACCGTACCCGACGCCTCCATCAAACTGGTGCAGGCCGTTGGTCGCCTGCTACGGACCGAGTCGGACACCGGCCGCGTCACCATCCTTGATCGTCGCATCATCGCCCGTCGATACGGGCAGTTGTTGTTGGACGCATTACCGCCTTTCCGGCGAATCATAGAGCCCTGATCAATAGAGCCCTGATAAAAAGAGAGCCATAAAAAAAGAGCCAACCCATGTGGGTGGCTCTTATAGAGTGGGTCCTTATCGAACCCGGGCGTCGAAACAACGCGGAACAAGAAGTCTGAAGGCCTGAAGTTTCAGAAATCTTACCGAGGTTTCCCTCAGCGTTGGGAGCATAGTAAGGGAGGAGGGGGCGTATCCGGATCGTCCAAAGGGCGTAGTGGGCGTATAAAATTCGACAAAAGTGTGATGCGCGTCACAAAAGTTGCCCGAAAGACAGCTTCAGTGAGTCAAGAGTCAGGCCAGTAGCCGAAGTTCCCTTGCTCTTGCCAACGCCTCGGTGCGGGATCCGACTGCAAGCTTGCCGTAAAGGTTGCGAATGTGGGCTTTTACGGTGGTAGGCGCCACCCCCATCGTGTTTGCGATGTCCTTGTTGGCGAGGCCCTGATTGATGAGATCCAGCACTTCCAGTTCCCGCTGACTCAGGGGTTCGGGGAGATCTGTGTTGCCCGGGGCCGCCTGCGTATCCCTCTGCGAGTCTTCCGGCTCTGTTTCAGCGGTTTCTGCCTCTGCCAGTTCCGAGAGCATGGCTGTGACCCGGCTGTTCCAGCGGCCCGGCGCCTTGAGAACCGGCAGCGCTCTACACAGCTGGCGGATGGTAGGACTCTCCTCCGCAAGCAGGCGCATGAATCCGGCCTCTGATGCCCGCTGGACGGCCTGGGCCAGCATCTGTTCCGCTTCTATCGTTTTACCTTCGGCGAACAGCGCCTCGCTGTAGACCAACTGGATTTCCACCAGATGGCGGTAGTGCTGATCCTGCTCTGCGCTGAGTCGGAGGGGGGCCAAAGTTGCCATGGCGTCGCCCGGGCGGCCCAGCGCCACCTGAACACGGGCGATGCTAATTTGGTTCTGTTCCCGGTTCAGCGGATTGGTGAACCGGTCAGTGCTCACCTGTTGCACCCATTTTTTCGCCAGATCCAGATGACCGGTGGCGAGATAGCAACGAGCCAGCATGGCGGAGCATGCTGGAGGCTCGAACAGGATGTGGTCCCGACGACGTCTTGCAACGCTGGCGGCATCTTCCAGTGCTTCCATCGCTTCCTGGTAGCGCCCTTCACTGAAGGCCAGGTGGCCACGCACGTACTGGATAACCACGTGCTGCCCCGGTTCGGTGCCATTGTTGACATGGTCCAGCAGCGGGGCCAGGTAGGAGGCGGCCAACTGGGGTTCGTTTCTCTCCCGGTAAATCTCGATCAGGGCGCTGTTTTGCCAGCATGAAATTAACATGGGCTGGCGTGGGTCGCTGTGGTGCTGGTCGACCCATTGCCGCACACGGGTGCAGGTATCCAGGGCTTCGTCGATATCTCCGCGGTTGTACTGAATCCATGCAAGCAGGCCGCCGCTTGAGAGTACGGTACTGGGTTTGCGCTCCAGTTCCCCATAACGCACAGCGGAGGTCAGGGCGTCCTCGGCGGCTGCCAGGTCCCCCTTACCGTAATAGTCCAGTCCGACTCCGTAATAGGTCACGGATTTCAAGGGGATGCGGGTGTGGTCAATGTCACGCAATACCTGCTGGGTCAGGTCGCTGGCGCTTTTATCGTCGCTTTTTGATCGCGCGAGATAAGAGCGGATCAGTGAAATCTCACTCTGCAGGCCCAGGGCGCCCTCGGCATCGGGGTGGGAATCGGCCACCTGTTGGTCGAGCATGTCTTCCAGTTCGCCCAGGAGGGGCTCCAGCACGTCTACCCGGTTGGCGAAAAACAGCGCCCACACTCTCAGCATCAACAGTTGTGGGCTGTCCTGTAGAGTGTTGGCGGGCAGGGAATCCAGCCAGCTCAGCACCGGAAGATGAAAACCGCCGTGGATCAGGTTGTTGCCGTGTTCAGCCAGTACCTTTGCGAGCCAGGGCCAGTCCTGATGCTGGACAATCTGGGAAATGCCTTCCTGAACGTGGCCATGGACCAGTAACCAGTGGACTGCTCGCTGCCATTGCTTTTCGGTATCTTCCGGTTTGAACTGTCTCACCCGTTGTAACAGCGCGTCCCGGAACAGGTCGTGATAACGGAACCATTCATTGTGGGTATCCAGCGGGATCAGGAACAGATTTTCACGCAGCAGCTGTTCCAGCAGGACCTGACTGTTGGTGGTGCCGCGAACGGCGTCGCAGAGTGAGGCACACAGCCGGGGACAGCAGGCGGTGTCGAGCAGGAAGTCGCGCACCGGCGCAGGTTGCTGCTCCAGCACCTCTGTCAGCACATAATCACTGATGCGGCGCTCGTCCAAATCGATGCGTTGGTGACCCGTTCCAGGTTTTTGATCGTCAATGCTGCCGCCGGACAGCGCGGACAATTGCATGGCGGCAACCCAACCCTCAGTTTTACTGCAGATCCTGCGAATTTCCTGCTCGGAGAGTTCGAGCCCCATGGTGTCGTGGAAGAAGCGCTGGCACTCCTCCTCGGAGAATGCCAGCAGCCCCGGGTGTATGTCCTCCACCCAGCGGCGCACCCGCCAGCGCGAAAGCGGCAGGGCTGGTTCGGTGCGGGATGCCAGGGTCACCAGGACCCCTGGCGGCAGGTAGTCCATGAAATATGACACCTGGCGCTGTAATTGTGGGTCGCGGATAAAATGATAGTCGTCCAGGACCAGCGACCAGGGTGCGCCATCGGCGGCGAGAACGTTAATCAGCCCGGTAATGGGGCCTTCCAGTTCCTGGAGGCTGCAATGGCTGAGTTGTTGACGGCATTGCTCCAGACCTGCGAGGCCATTGTGTTCAAACGCCCCCACCACGTACTGCCAGAATCGGCGGGGCTCGTCATCATGCTCATCCAGGGATAGCCAGGCAACGGTAGACGGTGACTGGGAGCACCATTGGCTGACCAGTGTGGTCTTGCCAAAACCCGCTGGTGCCACCACCAGATTCAACCGCTTGGCACCGTCCGGCTGCAGCAGGGCGCTCAGGCGATCCCGTTGTACCGAACGGGGATCCGCGGTTGGTCTGAGGAATTTGGTGGTTAACAGCATCGTTTCCCTGAATGCCCGTAAATGTTTCGATAACGGATTGTGTGCTTTGTCACAGTTAAGTCAAGGGCCGCAAAGACAAATGACGCTGTCGTCATGCTGCGTTCTGGCGTTTTTGGTCTAAACTGTGTTGGAAGGGATTCTGTATACTCAATAAGAATGAAAAATCACGTTTTTATGCGTATTCTTCTAATAAGAGCAGCGTATACATGCCCGGTCTGTACCGGGCCTTATGGGGAGCGACAGGGTAGATGAAATTACAACAGTTGCGCTATATCTGGGAAGTTGCGCACCATGATCTCAACGTATCCGCCACTGCCCAGAGTCTTTTTACTTCACAGCCGGGAATATCCAAGCAGATCCGTCTTCTGGAAGACGAACTGGGCCTGGAAGTGTTTGCCCGCAGCGGCAAACACCTCACCCGTATCACACCGGGCGGCGAGATCATCATCCGTGAGGCCGGTGAGATACTGCGCCGTGTGGAAGGTATCAAGAAGATTGCGCAGGAGTTCAGTAACCAGCGCAAGGGCGACCTGAGCATTGCCACCACCCATACCCAGGCCCGCTATGCGCTACCGCCGATCATTCAGGGCTTTATCGAGTCCTACCCCGAGGTGTCCCTGCACATGCACCAGGGAACTCCCATGCAGATTTCAGAAATGGCCGCCAATGGCGCGGTGGATTTTGCCATTGCCACCGAGGCCATGGAGTTGTTCAACGACCTGATCATGATGCCGTGCTACAAATGGAACCGGAGCATCATTGTGCCGAAAGATCACCCTTTGGCGCAGAAATCCGAACTGACGTTGCCGGATCTTGCCGAATTTCCGCTGGTCACCTACGTGTTTGGCTTTACCGGCCGTTCGAAGCTGGACGAGGCGTTCCAGGCTCACGGATTGACCCCAAAAGTGGTGTTTACCGCCGCCGATGCCGATGTGATCAAGACGTATGTGCGGCTGGGTCTTGGGGTTGGCATCATCGCCAGCATGGCGTTCGACGAGCAGAATGACCCCGATCTTGTCTGCCTGGACGCCAGTCAACTCTTCCGTCCGAGCGTGACCCGGATTGGCTTCCGCAAGGGGACGTTCCTGCGCGGTTATATGTACGATTTCATCCAGCGATTTGCACCACACCTGACCCGTGAGCGGGTGGATGAGGCCGTGACTCACCAGGGCAGCAGGGCGGAGATCGAGGAACTGTTCAACGACATCGATCTACCGACCTACTGACGGCCCGGGAAAGATTATTCGCGGGCAATCAGGTTTCCGGCGTGTAGGCCACATTCCTTCTGCGTGGCTTCTTCCCACCACCAGCGGCCCTCGCGCTCGTGCTGTCCTGGCAGGATAGGGCGTGTGCAGGGTTCGCAGCCAATGCTGACAAAGCCCTTTTCGTGCAGTTTGTTGTAGGGGGCTTCCGTCATACGGATATAGTCCCAGACTTCCTTCGAGCTCCAGTTCGCCAGCGGATTAAACTTTACCAGCGTTTTCTCGTCCGTAGAGAAGGCGTCGTCAATCTGTACCACAGGCACGTCATTGCGGGTACCGGGGCTCTGGTCCTTGCGCTGGCCGGTAATCCACGCATCAACCGTGGCCAGTTTTCGCCGTAACGGATTGACCTTGCGGATACCGCAGCATTCGCCATGGCCGTCTTCATAGAAACTGAACATGCCCTTGCGGGTGACCAGATCCTGCACTTCCGCAGCATCGGGGAACATCACCTCAATGTTAATGCCATAGTGCTCGCGGACCCGATCAATGAACTGATAGGTTTCCGGGTGAAGGCGCGCCGTATCCAGGGTGAATACCTGAAGGTTGTCGGTCAGCTTATGGGCCAACTCAATCAGTGCGACGTCTTCCGCACCGCTGAAGGAAATGGCAATGTTGTCGTACTTCGCCAGAGCGGCCTTGAGGATGGCCCTGGGGCTCGCGCCTTCAAGCTCGGCCTGTAACTGTGCAATGTCCGTCATTTGAAAGGATCACCTGGAGTGTAAATGTGTGATAAATCTACCATTAACCGGCAACAGTCTGAAGGAATGGGGGAGTATATCGTTATAGCCGCACAGATGTACGATGCATTCCGCCCCGGTTTTTCTTATCATACCGCCTGATTCCAATCCCCGGCGGCCTTCGCCGGGCTGACCAGCGTTCAACTATCAGGAGACCATTGTGGAACTCGCGTGCCTTGACCTTGAAGGAGTATTGATCCCGGAAATCTGGATCGCGTTTGCGGAAAAAACCGGCATTGAGGAGCTCAAGGCGACCACCCGCGACATTCCGGATTACGACGTACTGATGCAGCAGCGCCTGAAACTGCTGGACCAGCACGGCTATGGCCTGCCGCAGATCCAGGAAGTGATCGGCGAGCTGGACCCACTGCCCGGCGCACGGGAGTTCCTGGATTGGCTGCGGGAGCGGTTCCAGGTGGTGATTCTTTCCGACACCTTCTATGAATTCGCCATGCCGCTGATGGCCAAGCTGGGCTATCCGGCACTGCTGTGCCACAAGCTGGAAGTAAACGAAGACGGCAGGATTACCGATTATCTGCTACGCCAGCGTGACCCCAAGCGTCAGTCAGTGCGTGCCTTCCAGCTGCTGAACTACCGTGTTATTGCGGCGGGTGATTCCTACAACGACACCACCATGCTGGGCCAGGCGGAAGCGGGCATCCTGTTTCACGCGCCGCAGAACGTGATTGAGGAGTTCCCCCAGTTCCCGGCGGTACATACGTTTGAAGAGCTTAAGGGCGAGTTCCTGAAGGCCAGCGCCATCCATAACTGATAGCGCGGACAAGAGGCCGGGGCAAGCTCTTTGTCCTGGCTTTTCCTCCTTTGCAATTTGCTCTCTATAACGCTTCCAGCACGCTCATCAGCTTCTGAACCTTGTCCACGGATTCCCGGTACTCATCATCCGGGTCTGAATCCGCGACGATGCCACATCCCGCCCAGCAGTGAATCTTTCCTTCTGAATCCGTCATCAGCGTTCGGATTGCGATATTGCTCTCCAGGTTATTGGAAAAATCCAAACGGAAGACCGAGCCGCAGTAGGGCCCGCGACGATGTGGTTCCAGGTCGTCGATGATCTCCATCGCCCTGCGTTTGGGTGCACCCGTGATAGAGCCCCCGGGGAAGGCAGAGAGAAGGGCTTTTAACGGTGTGTTCTCTGGTTGCAGCCGGCCTTCCACCGTGCTGACCAGTTGATGGACGTTTTCATAGCTTTCGATACTGAAAAGCTGTGGCACCGTGACGGAAAACGGCTCGCAGAATCGCGACAGGTCGTTGCGAATCAAGTCCACGATCATCAGGTTTTCGGCCCGGTCCTTTTCAGCGGCGGCCAGGGATTCGGCGATCCGCTGGTCGTTCGCCGGCGAGTTCAGATCCCGGGGCCGGGTACCCTTGATGGGTTTGCTGATGACCCTGTTGCCATCTTCAATACTCAGGAACAGCTCTGGTGAAATGCTGAGGACCTGATAGGAACCAGCGTTGATGTACGCAGCGTGGGGGACCGGAACGGCCTGGCACAAAGCTCGGAACGCTGTGTACGGCTCGCCCTGGTAGCCGCCGGTGTACTTGTTGGACAGGTTGACCTGATAGCAGTCCCCGGCATGGATATAGCTAAGCACCCGGGATACGCCATTGCGGTAGTGTTCGGCGGGTTGGTCGGCTGTAAATCCCGGGCTGATGTGAAAAGGAGTAGGGCGCGTCGGCTTTTCGCCGGTGAGGTTCAGCACCCGTTCACGGGTTCTATCGTCACACTCGGGATGAAAATCGAGCCTGGGCGAATTGGCACCCGAAACATCCAGCGTCAGCTGCCAGAGATAAAGCCCAATATAGCCATAATCCCTCTCACTGGCCTCGCCGGAGAATCCGGGGACCGTGTGGTTGCCAGCCTCGTAAAACAGGGTGCCCATGATGCCGCCTGCCAGTTCCCGGCTCGACGCTTCAGCCAGTCCTGCCCAAGCCTGCTCCAGCACGTCCGTCAGGCGTGAGAACGATAGCGCGTCCTTGGGGACTGGCCAATGTTTCAGCGGGAACGCCGTGACAATCCGCCGTTGCCTGCCGGCGTCGGTGTAGTCGATAAACCCATGTTGGCTGCTGATCTGTGAAACGAGGCGCTCTGCCTCTTCCGCACTTAATGTTTTCACGATGTTACATACTTAACAAAATCTTGCATGGGTTCACGGTAGCCTGTGCGGCAAGTCACCTGACTTCGGGCTCGAAAAGGCTTGGGCCGGTGCATTCTAAACAATAATCCTAAGGGCAGTAACCAGTATGAAGACTTGTAACGGCATTGGTAAGCGATTTGTTTTGGCTATGATCGCAGGGTTTGCGTTTTCCACAGCAGTGTTGGCGCAGGATGCGATTGATCGGGAGGACCATGTGCTGTCGGATGGCAAGCTGGACGACAAAGATCTGGCGGCGGTCGTCGCGGTTGCGCAGCGACACCTCACGGAACTGACCGACTCGGTGGTTAAAAACGCCGGTACAGAACTTGAGGAAGCCGGCATTTTCCGTCCAATGGCGTTCATGGTGATGAAGTCCGACAAGGTCCAGCAAATGAGGCTGGAGGAAAAGGCTGAAGAAGCACCGGGGCAGGTCAAGGTACTGATGTATCGCGCAGGTCTGAAATCGATTGCCCGCCGCGGGGAAATCCATGCGTCTGCGATCGCATACCCAGGCAGCGTTGAGAAAGATGGAGAAACCATCCGTGCGCTGGTTCTTGAACACGAACATCGTCTTGGCATCTCGGGTTTCAAGCTAATCCCCATCAACCTTGAGAACGGAAAAGCCAGCTTTGGAAAACCAATGTCGCAGGAAAAGCCGTTCCAGATTTTTTACGACGACAAGGGTGAGGGAGATTCTTCAACTAGCTGATATTAAAGAGTATATCGGTCAATTATTACGAACCTAGTTGTTTTGTGACAATTTGTGAATGCATTCACGGAACCAGACTGTAAAACAATCTTAAATGGAGTGGTGAGGTTGAGCCTCACAACAAGGTTAAAACGTTCAACCGGATAACAATAAGTTCAATCAAGGAGAACAATATGAAAGGCCTGAAGAAAATTGCACTGGCAACAGCTGTTGCTGCTGCGCCCTTCGCCGCTCAAGCCGAGCTGCAAGCGATGGACGACAGCATGATGGGTAACGTCACCGGTCAGGCCGGTGTGACCATCGAGCTGGAAACCCAGGTAAGCATTGGTCAGTTCACCTACACGGACGAAGGCACCTTCGCCGTTAAGGACATTGAGCTGGGTGGTGCGTTGGCCAGTAGCTCACAGTCTGCTGCAGACTATGCTGCGGCTACCGGCGCCGGCGCTCTGTTGGACCAACTGAAAATTGACATCGACATCGCTGACGATGGCGACGCGATCATTCACGTTGGCTCTCTCCAGACTGATGGCAGTGGTAACCCGATTCCCATCGACTGGGGTATGACTGCAGGCTCCATGGAGCTTGAAGGTAACGGCGGTGAAAACACCGTTCTCGTTTCCAACATGGACGCATGGGGTCTTCTCGGCGCTCTGGACATCGTTGTCGACACTGACGACGTAGATGGCCAGGCTGGTACTGGTACCCTGAACATTGACGCAGCGTTCACCGTTGAAGAAATGAGCTTCGACGTTGACTTCCTGGGTGTTGGCATCGCTGGCATGACCATCAAGGGCTCTGAGTCCGGCGGTGAAGCACTTGGTGCAGCCGGCCTTGCTCAGATCTTTGGTGAAGATCCTGCCAACCTGACTCCGGAAGAGCAGCGTAAAGTTGGTCTGGCTCAGGCTGGCTTCGCGATTGTTGGTCTGGACATCTACAAAGGCGACGGCCTGGGCGCTTCCACAGCGACTGGCGTACTGCGTGTAGATGTTGATGACGTCCTGATGGACATCAACGTTGCCGAAACCAACATCGGCGGTGCAAACATCGGTACCATCGGTATCGACAACCTGCACATCAGCAACACCAAGCTGGCTGTATACGGTCACTAAGCTGATCGCATAACACCTTTGGTGTGAACGCCCCGCGCTGCGGGGCGTTTTTTTATGGTGCGCCAGGCATGGCGCGTAGCGCCTTGACGGGCGCTGTTCCGGTCAGGTGGTGCTGGCCGGATGACTTGGGGGTGCAAGTCCCCTATGGGCCCGGTAAGGGGAACCATTAGCCGGACGGCAAGGGTGTCCATCGCGAGGTGGAATCTGAAGGAAGCCGCAGGCAAAACACTGGCCCGACGAACAGGAATCGCATGAGGCGGTCACACCGGGTAAGGCGGCCATTATCGTCAAAGCCCGATACTTGC
>NZ_DELU01000031.1:87692-96841 GCF_002352785.1 Marinobacter sp. UBA2688 | reverse complement strand
AGAACCTACCACGCCACCAACACGCCGCCGTACGCGCTGCCGGAGCACAAAACCCGCACCACCCTCAAAACCCAGACCCACAAGGGCGAGGGCAGCAACGAACTTCGATTCGAGGATGAAGCGGACAAGCAACAGATCTATGTCCACGCCCAGAAAGACCTGGACCTGCTGACGGAAAACAACCGCACCGAAGTCATCAAAAATGACAGCCACCTGACCGTGGACAACCACCGCAAGGCCCACATCAAGGGCAATGACCACGCCACCGTGGATGGTGAGAAGCGCGAATCCATCGGCGGCGACGCCAGCCTCACCGTCAACGGCAGCCACCACAGCAAACAGGGCAAGAACCAGCTCATCGAAGCCGGCAGCGAAATCCACCACAAGGCCGGTATGAAAATCGTGATCGAAGCGGGTGCGGAAGTGACCCTCAAGGCCGGTGGCAGCTTTGTGAAGGTGGACCCCAGTGGTGTGACTGTGTCCGGGCCTATGGTGAAGATGAATTCCGGGGGCGGGCCTGGGAGTGGAAGTGGCGTTGGGGCACAAATGCCTGAAAAGCCCGACCTCATCGAGCCAGTGGCAGGTGCCAATGTGACGCAGGATTCGTTAGCCGAAACGGGCACACGAATCAATGCAAAGCCAGGTAGTGTTGCTGGAGCCAAGACTAAGTCCGGGGGCAGCAACGGGTCTACACCTTTCAGCGCCTCTCCGACGCAATCCGATGGTGTCTTAGAGGAAACCCCTGTTGTCGACGAATCTGGCCGGCTGGTCGACGTTCGTGGTCGGGGAACTGACGATGAAACAGTGAAAAGCGCATTGGCACCCGGTAAGGAGGGCGCGGTATGAATCAACCCCTGAACCTCAAACGTGAGCCTCTCGATAAAACGGTCCGCCTGAGGGCGGAAAATGACAGGGGCGAGCCTGCGGGGATGGCGCTTGCCATCCCCACTCAAGATGGCGGTTCCTTCATGGTTCCCGTTCTGGACGACTGGCAATCCATGGAAGAAAAGCCGGAAGGTGAGTTGGGCAATACCTTGATGAGTGTTTGCCCCGTTGCTGAAATTCACAGCAAACGCCCCATTGAGTCCGGTGGCGTAACGATCTTCGGTGGCCGCGCGGTGTCCCTTATGCGCCCGGGTTACCTCTATGTATTCCGGGGCCAGACACTTTGGCGCGAATTCGAGATTGGTCCGGAAGGCACTCTCAGCGAAGTCGATCTCGTGACTGCGCGCCAGGATAAGGCCTCCGCCCGTTTGGCGGCGGGCAAACCAGTGACCGATTTTCTGGTGCCAGTATTGCTGCAGAATCGATTTGAACTGACGGACTGCCGCATTGCCTATAGTGAAATCCAGTGGCCATGGTCCTATATTGAAAAGCTGGAAAGCGCGCCAGCCGTTCTGGAAAAGAGGGCCCTGTCCATCGCGCCTGCCTGGGCCGCTTCGACGGATGATAGTCTGAACTTCGACAGCGGTTTTCCGGCTTCAACCATCACATCGGTATCCAAGTTGCGGCCCAGGGATCTGGGCATTGAACTGATGCTCAGGGACCCTGCCGGATTTACGCCCGAGTTCCGGGAGCCGGGCAGTGGTGAGTTGATTTCCCGAGTCGTCGAGCGATGGAAGCGGATTCCCGTCGATGACGAGCAGCCTGGTAGGGAACTGCCGGATCTAAGTTTGCAGGCCGAGGCATCAGGGGACGCATTGGTGGGTGCCAGGGAGCACAGCGCGATCGTATGCGTGGCCATCCCCGACCCGCTGTTCCGCCTGCGCCATGCCCTGACACAACTGCACCTGGCCTTGCATTACCTTGATGCGATTGACCTGTCCCTTAAAGATCGACCGCTGATTCACTCCGCCACACTGATACGTCAGGCATTGTTCGATCCGCAGGTTTCAGACTCCAGCGATCAAGTCGAAACCCTGCGAGCTGCGGTGGACCAAGAGAAGCTTCATAAGACTCTGGATCATTCCGAGCGCAAAAAGGTGCTTGAAGAAATCGCGATCCACCTGCAAACCCTGGAATCACTGGTCAACAGCGGTGACTTCGAAATCGCCTGTGATGATTACCTCAACCACAACGGGTTGGGGCCCTGCGAAGCGTTTGCGCTCCAGGCTGATCTGTTAAATCTGACCCAACAACTCCCGGGCGTATTGAATGCCCATGGCCTGGAGTCACCGGGCATCCTGTCAAGACTGCTCAAGCAGGGGCTGGGAAAGAACCCTCTCATTGACACTTTGGCTGACGGTGGAAACGCAAGCAGCGACTTTCCTCCTGTGCTGGCGCAATTAAAGGAACTCGCGGGTGACCAGGACACGCTGACGGAGGAGCGTTTGAACGGCGCGGGCCTGTCGTCCATAAGCGCGTTGGCCCAGCAAATGGCGCAGGAGGAAGATGGCTCAGGTTCTGACAGCGGCAATGGCTCGCAGGCCCTTCCCAGCAGTGCTCCAGGCACCGCTGCGGGAATGGTTAAAACAGCATTGGGAGGCTGGAGTGCGGCCGTTCTAAAAGCGGTGGAAAACTTACGTCAGAGCGACGACCTGGCGGCCATCAAACTGGACCGCGTGTTCACTTCTGTCAAAGCAGTGGCCGATATCGCCGACCCCAATCTGGGCGGGGAGTTGCAGGTAATGCGCCGAGGTGAGGTTGATCTCACGCGTTACAGCATTGTGGGCGTTCACGGAAAAGGAATTTCTTTTGGCTTAACCGATGC
This sequence comes from Marinobacter sp. UBA2688, assembly GCF_002352785.1. Classification (NCBI taxonomy): domain Bacteria; kingdom Pseudomonadati; phylum Pseudomonadota; class Gammaproteobacteria; order Pseudomonadales; family Marinobacteraceae; genus Marinobacter; species Marinobacter sp. UBA2688. The sequence goes on along the minus strand of NZ_DELU01000031.1, from coordinate 94,131 downwards.
AGACCGCCAGAGCGAAGCTCTGACAAGGCGCAATGATTACCTGTTTGCAGACAGGACAGACGCAGGGGGTAAACGGGTGGCGTCCACCAGCCCGAGTCGATTGGTTGATGAAGGTGGAGAAGCTCTTGTTAAGGCAGCGGCTCATACCTGGGTGTTTGTTCTACCCGTCGATCATCCTGAAGCCCGGAAATTCAGTGCCTTGAAAATTGATTGGGCGAAAAAGGCCAAGGCGTTTGCTGATGGGCCCGGGTTGTCGAGGGTGTTGGTGGGGTTGGCTGCATATAATCTTGTTTCGGAGATGTGGTCTTTGAGGCAAAGAAAATCAGGAGAAGCGGGGTATTCAGTCACTAAATTAGTGGGAGCTGGCCTAGACCTGACCGCAGCAACAATGAAGCTTTATGTCGTTAGCGCTGTAGCCAATGATAAGCTGGTCTCTGCGGTAATATTGCGACCGCTTTTCGAGATGAAGTCTGTTCCATTGATTGGCCCCATTATCCAAAAACGGCTTTTGCAGGTTGGTGCGAGCACTATCGTACGTTTTATGGCATTGGTTAACTTTTCAGCTGGTGTCGCAATGGTGGGCATGAGTGCATGGGACTATCGCAGAAGTGTTAGTCGGGGCGATCTGGATGCTGCCTTCGGGCATGGTCTAGCTGTGGCTGGAGGTAGCGTCTTTTTGGCGTCGCCGCTTTTAAGCGGGTTGCTAGCAGTACCTGGTTGGGGCTGGGCATTGTTTGGACTGGGAGTTGTTCTGGGTGGCAGCGTGTTCGCAGCTATTGCTACCGACAGCATGATAGAGCGCGTGCTGAAGCAGGGACCTCTGGGGCTTGGGCCAGATCATGAGGGGCTTCCTGAGGACGATTCAGTCTATTTTCCACAGTTGTTGAGCCAGATCTCCCCGGTAAGGGTATCTGCCAAGCGCTATGGTGACTTGAGTGATGTGGAGCAGGCGATGTTTGCGAACCATAACCCATCTCCCGACGACTACAGGGTGACGGTGCGTTCTCCCCTGATCAGCCGTTTCAAACTTGGCCAGCCAAAGGAAGATAAAGAGAAAAGCAGTAAGCCGGACCTGAGGCTGGGGATTCAGGAACTGGAGTATACCCGCAGCGTAATGGATACCCCCGCCGGACAAGTCGATGAATATTACTTGACTCGAAACACGCCTTTGAAAAAGGTGACGACCTGGGTGCCCGTACCGGAAGACCACGCCGTGCACTTTCTGATAGAACGGAACCTGGCCGGTGGCGAAAGCCATGCGTTTGGCCACAGTGAAAGGCGTACCGTCAATTTGAGAGTGGTCTTACAAGCCCGAGTCGAGAGTGAAGTTGGCGCGTTTAGGCTTCCGATGCCAGTGCTTGATGCTTATGAGTCATTTGATGCTAATCGTCACGGCGTGCTGCCCGATAAGCAGCGCCAAGTGTTCAATCCATTCGAAAATGAGCCAGTGCCATATTGGATCGTTAAAGAGGTCGCAGTGTGAGTGAGAGTGACCTAATAAACAGAAGACAAGAAGTCGGTTTTCGAGCTGACCAGATTCCGAATCTGCCGGAGTCTGTGAGCGGTCGGGAGCGACTTGGTGAGGATCTTCAACCCATTGGTGACTACGCCAACATCGAACCCTACAATCGCGTGTACGAGGATGCTGGTGAAGTTCAGTACCAAGATCAGAGTGAATCGAAGGCCTTTGCTTTCGGAGACTGGTGGTGGGATCACCAACGAATTCGCTTTCTCAATGGCAAGGCATTTGTTGGGATTTCGGCTTTACTTCTCCTCATACCTTATGTCTGGGGAGGGGTAGTTTTAGTCGGAGGTGGATGGCTGGTCTATTACGGTTTTTATGTACTCGTGGTAGATGCAAACGTTGTAGTTTTTTTCTTGGTAATGTTCTTTGCAGTTCTTGTTTGGATACCCGCCTCCTTCTATGCCCTTATTAAAACCATGCCATGGGTTGTGGGCGGTTTCGCCCTGCTACTGAGACCATTCGACAAATTACTGGGCAAGCTCCTGGATCGTGGCCTGGATGCAGGCGAAAGCGCCTTCAACCGTGAGGCGGGTGAGGTTAGCTTCGCTCTACCGGGAGGTAAGAAACTGACCGCGCCCTTCGAGGAGTTCGATGCCTACGTGGAGCGCGTGGTCCAGCATGGCGGCATCTTCTATCGCCTGATGTTTGTTCACCGCTACACCGGCAAGCAGTTCAGCCAGACGTCCTTTAGCCGGATTGAGCCAACAAAAGAAGAAGTCATGGCTCTGTGGGATATGCTGCAGAGGTATATGGATGTATCCCAGCCGCTGCCGGATGTGCCGAGGCTGGAGCCCTTCCGCCACCTAGATCCGGTAACGGCGGAGCATGACCAGCACACCGGTCGGAATCCCCGGTTCTGGCGTGACCTGGATCTGGAAACCTGGAAGCAGGGTGAAGGGGCCGAATGGCTGAAGCGCCAGGCGGAGTACCCTTGGGATAAACGCACCTGCAAGCTGACACCTCAGATTGGAAAGATTTCCATGGAGGCCTATAGGGCAAAGATGGCTTCCTCAAGTAACCATGGAGAACTGAAGGAATCGGTGATGTAAGGCAGAGGCATGGGCCTCTGCCTCAGTACACCTAAGCCTCCCGCAACTCCCGGGCCGCAGCCACCATTCCCCTCAACGCCGGAATCACCTCCTCCCACGACCGGGTTTTCAACCCGCAGTCCGGGTTGATCCAGAGCCGCTCGGCGGGGATTCTTTCCGCGGCCTTGTTCATCAGCGACACGATCTGTTCAGTCCCAGGCACGTTGGGCGAGTGAATATCGTAGACACCCGGTCCAATATCATTGGGATATTGGAAGCCCTTGAAAGCATCCAGCAGCTCCATGTCAGACCGGGAGGTTTCAATGGTGATGACATCGGCGTCCATGCGGGCGATGGCTTCGATGATGTCGTTGAATTCCGAATAACACATATGGGTGTGTATCTGAGTGTCGTCCTTCACGTCGTTGGACGTAATCCGGAAGGCTTCGATGGCCCAGTCCAGATAGGTCTGCCAGTCGCTCTGGCGCAGGGGCAGGCCTTCGCGAAGGGCGGCTTCGTCAATTTGGATGATGTTCACGCCGGCCTGTTCCAGGTCCAGCACTTCCTCACGGATGGCCAGTGCCAGTTGCAGGCAGGTGTCTTTCCGGGGCTGGTCGTCGCGCACGAAGGACCAGTTCAGGATGGTGACCGGGCCGGTGAGCATCCCTTTCAGGGGCTTGTCTGTCAGCGACTGGGCGTAGCGGATCCATTCCACGGTCATGGCTTTGGGCCGGGAGATATCGCCGAACAGGATGGGCGGTTTCACGCAGCGGGAACCGTAGGACTGTACCCAGCCGAAGCGGCTGAACACGTAGCCCTCCAGTTGCTCGCCGAAGTACTCCACCATGTCGTTGCGTTCCGCCTCGCCATGGACCAGCACGTCCAGCCCCAACTGTTCCTGTTCCTCAACGCAGTGGCGGATTTCCGCGCGGATTCGCTCCTGGTATTCCTCGGGTGCCAGCTCACCCCTACGAAATTTGAGCCGTGTTTGGCGGATATCCTTGGTCTGGGGGAACGAGCCGATGGTGGTTGTGGGGTAGCGCGGCAGCTTCAGGTGGCTGGCCTGGATCGCGGAGCGCTGCTGGTAGCTGCTCTTGCGTTGACCCAGCTCAGGCGTGATCGCCGCGACCGCCTCGCGAACCTGTGGGTCCGTCACGCGGGTTGAGTTCCTGCGGCTGAGTATGGCGTCTGCATTGCTCTTCAGTTCCCGGGCCACCGCATCCTGGCCATCGGTAAGTGCCGTGGCCAACAGCTGCAGTTCTTCCAGCTTTTGCCGCGCAAAGGCCAGCCAGGAGCGTATCTCCGGGTCCATGGTGGTTTCGTTGTCCAGGTCTACCGGCACATGGAGAAGTGAGCAGGATGGCGCAATCCAGAGTCGTTCACGCAGCTTCTGATAAACCGGTTCCAGCCAGTCGAGGGTGGCTTCCAGGTCGGTTTTCCAGATATTGCGACCGTCGATCACGCCCAGTGAGAGAACCTTGTGCCCCGGCAGCCAGTCAGTCACGCGGGACACTTCGTCGCGGGCTTTTGTCGCATCCAGGTGCAGGCCGGCAACCGGTAGTTCACAGGCCAGTTGCAGGTTTTCCCGCAGTTGGCCGAAATAGGTGGTCAGCAACAGTTTTACCGGGCTTGCCTTGAGGTTGTGGTAAGCCAGGTTCAGGGCGTGCCGCCAGTCGCCTTCCAATTCTGTGACCAGGATTGGCTCGTCAATCTGCACCCACTCTGCGCCATTGTCGGCAAGAAGCTGTAACAGCTCCGCATAGACCGGCAGTAAGTCATCCAGCAGGCTGAGCCGGTCTGTATCGTCCTTGGATTTGCCAAGCCAGAGGTAGGTGACAGGGCCGATGATAACTGGCTTGGCATTGACGCCTACGGCCCTGGCTTCGGCCAGTTGTTTCAGTAAACGCGTGGAATTCAGGCTGAACCGTGTGTCCGCGTCGAATTCCGGGACAATATAGTGGTAGTTGGTGTCGAACCACTTGGTCATTTCACCGGCATGGATGCCACAGCAATCGTTATCAGCCGGGGACCGGCCACGGGCAATGCGGAAGTAGCGGTCCAGTTCGTGGTCATCGGCCTTGCCTGAACGCTTGGGCAGGTTGCCGAGTGTGGCGCTCATGTCCAGTACCTGGTCGTAGAGCGAGAAGTCGCCGACCGGCGCCAGCGTGAGCGGGCGTTGGTGCCGCCAGTTGCTGGCGCGAAGCCCTGCCGCGGTTTGCTGTAGGTTGTCTTCGCTTAACTCGCCTTTCCAATAGCCCTCAAGGGCAAATTTGAGTTCGCGACGTTGGCCAATTCTGGGAAAGCCCAGGTTATGGGTGGTTACCATGATGAATCTCCTGTCGTCATTCAGGCCTTCAAGACTAGTGCTGATCTGACATGAAAAATAATGGTAAAATCTCATTAATCCATGAATTTTTTTCAACTAAGGTCGGCCAATGATAGAGCGCAATCATCTGGAGATCGTCCGTGAAGTGGATCGGAGCGGCTCCCTGACCGCAGCGGCGGACGCGCTGTGCCTCACTCAGTCTGCCCTCAGTCATGCCATGAAGAAGCTCGAGCAGCAGTTGGGAACGCCCGTGTGGGTGCGTGAAGGCCGTAAACTGCGGCCAACTCAATCCGGGTTGTATTTGCTGTCACTCGCGAATCGTTTGTTGCCGCAGTTCGAGCATGCCGAGGAATTGGTGGGTCAGATTGCCAGAGGGCAGCGGGGCAGCCTGCGAATCGGTATGGAATGTCATCCTTGTTACCAGTGGCTGCTCAAGGTGGTTGGGCCGTATCTTGAGCAATGGCCCGGCGTGGATGTGGATGTGAAGCAGCGCTTCCAATTTGGCGGTATCGGTGCTTTGTTCGGCTACGACATCGATGTGTTGGTGACGCCGGACCCATTGCACCGCAAGGGGCTTGTTTACGAGCCGGTCTTTGATTACGAGCAGATTCTCGTAGTGCCGAGCGATCACCCGCTGGCCTCCAGGCCTTGGGCGGAGCCATCTGATCTTGAAAGTGAGACTCTGATTACCTATCCGGTGGATGCCGAGCGGCTGGACATCTATACCCGGTTTCTGGTGCCGGCCCACAGCAGCCCGGCCCGGCATAAGACCATTGAAACCACGGACATCATGCTGCAAATGGTCGCGGCAGGGCGGGGGGTATCGGCACTGCCCCGTTGGCTGGTGGAAGAGTACGCCCATCAGATGCCGATCAGCCCGGTACGGCTGGGGCGGGAGGGTATTGATAAGCAGATTTTCCTGGGCCTCCGTGAGCGGGATGTGGATGTGGCCTATCTTCAGTCGTTCATGACGATGGCGCGGGAAACGACCTGGGGGCTGGATTGAAGCTGGAATCCGTCGCAACTTTGGTTGAGATGTTCGCGGGGGCGTCGTTCTTCGGTTAAAATGCGCGAAATTATTCATCGGGGACATGTGACCATGAGCGAAACACCCGCAGATCTGAAATACATTGAAACGCACCAGTGGGTGCGTGTGGCCGACGACGGCACCGCAACCGTCGGAATCACGGATTTTGCCCAGGATCAACTGGGGGATATCGTTTTTATTGGTGTTCCGGATGTGGGTTCGACGGTAACTGGTGCTGAAGAGGCGGGCGTTGCCGAGTCGGTGAAGTCGGCGTCGGATGTGTTCAGTCCGGTGACCGGTGAGGTGATTGAGGTCAATGAGAGCCTTGAGGATGAGCCTGAGAAGGTGAATGAGGATCCTTATGGCGATGGCTGGTTGTTCCGGGTGCGGTTGGCGGATGCCGGTGAGCTGGATGGCCTGATGGATTCTGTGGCCTATGCGGAGCATGTGGCTGCCGAGGAGTGACCCCGCGGATTGCTTCGGAGTTAGGACCAAGCCGGGAGGGCCTTCCAAAACACGCCTCAAGACGTCCT
>NZ_DELU01000031.1:59895-87605 GCF_002352785.1 Marinobacter sp. UBA2688 | reverse complement strand
CGCCATCCATGGCTCCGCACAGTTTTGGAAAGCCTGCCCAGCTTAATCTCCGAACCTGTGTGCTGGACTCGTCTCGAAAAGCCTTCCTTATATTATTTCTTCAGGCGTTTATTTATGAATTTTCCGGTTTTATACCTCCGAAAAGGCGCAGAACGCAGGCTCCGGGCTGGTCATCTTTGGGTCTACAGCAATGAAGTGGATACTCATCGCTCCCCGCTGACCGAGTTTGAAACCGGAGCCCAGGCTGAACTGCGCGCGGCCAACGATAAACCCATGGGAACGGTGTTTGTGAATCCGCATGCGCTGATCTGCGGCCGTTTGATCAGCCGGAATGCCGCTCATGGCATGACGCCGCAAAGGCTTACCGAGCGGGTGGAGACGGCGCTGGCTCTGCGGGAGCGGTTGTTTGACAAGCCGTTTTATCGCTGGGTGTTTGGCGACAGTGACGGGCTTTCCGGGCTGGTGATTGACCGGTTTGATGATGTGGTGGTGGTTCAGATTTCCACGGCCGGCATGGAGCAGATGAAGGAGTCGGTTGTTCGTGCGGTGCAGCGGTTGGCGCATCCGCGGGCGATTATCCTCAAGAACGACGGCAAGATGAGGAAGGTAGAAGGGCTGGATACTTACGTTGAGCAGGCCCATGGCCCGGAGATTGATCTCCTGCCGGTTGAGGAGAATGGCGTGCGATTCGAGGTGCCCATGGAAGGGGGGCAGAAAACGGGATGGTTCTATGATCACCGCATGAACCGGCAGCGGCTGCAGGCCTATGCGCCGGGCAAGCGTGTGCTGGATGTGTTCAGTTACGTAGGTGGCTGGGGTATCCAGGCTGCCTGTGCCGGGGCTACGCAGGTGACCTGTGTGGACAGTTCCTCTGGTGCCATCGACTCTGTTCATCACAATGCGAAGATCAATGGCCTTGATAACATCGAGACGATAGAGGGTGATGCCTTCGACGCCCTGAAAGCGCTGTGCGATGAGAAGGAAAAGTTCGACATCGTTGTCCTCGACCCACCGGCACTGATCCCCCGGCGGCGTGACCAGAAGGCTGGGGAAGAGGCTTATGCGCGCCTGAACCAGTTGGGACTTCGGCTGCTTGATCGGGATGGACTACTGGTGTCGGCTTCCTGCTCTATGCATCTGTCCCAAGAGAAGCTGACGGATATTATCCGCAGCAGCGGCCGCAAGATTGACCGGTTTGTTCAATTATTGGAGCAAGGCCATCAAGCGCCGGATCATCCGGTAGTACCGGGGATTCCGGAGACGGATTATATTAAAAGCTGTTTTGTTCGGTCGTTGACTGGGTTTCTTTGAGCTTGGGGGAGGTCAGTCAGCGGGGGCGCTGCTCCGGGATACGCTGTAAATACGTCCCTGTACGCTCGACAAAAACATCCATGTTTTTGACGCTCCCGGAGTAGCGCCCCCGCTGACTGGCCCAGACGATGGCAGTTAACCTCGAAGGCTCATAATCTTCCAGCCATTTTCTTTCGCAATGTTTTCAAGCGTCGGATCCGGGTCTACCGCTACCGGATTTTCGACTTTGCGTAGTAGAGGCGCATCGTTGTGGGAGTCGCTATAGAACCAGGCGCCCTCGAGACTTTCTCCAGTTGATTCCAACCAGTCATTCAGGCGGGCTACTTTGCCGTCCTGAAAGCTGGGAATACCTGCAACTTCTCCCGTATAGCGCCCATTGACCATTTCTGGCTCAGTGGCAATCAGGTGATCAATGTCCAGCAGCTTAGCCACTGGCTCGGTAACGAACCGGTTGGTTGCAGTGATGATCATCAAGGTATGGCCATCGGCCCGATGGCTATCCAGCAATGCCTTGGCTTTTTCGAGCATCATAGGCTGGATTTTTTTTGCCATAAACTGTTCGCGCCAGGCCAGAAGCTGTTCCGTGTCATACCGTGCAAGAGGCTGAAGGGCAAAGCTCAGGTAGCGCATGATGTCCAGCTCTCCATTCAGATACTCCTCATAGAAGCGGTCGTTTGCCTGCCGGTATTCCTCCGCATCCACAATCGACTCTTCCACCAGGAATTCCCCCCAGGCGTGGTCACTGTCTCCGGCGAGCAGGGTGTTATCGAGATCAAAAATCGCGAGCGTCAACTTGGATACCTCCGGGAAAAACGACGACTGTCACAGGCGCAACAGTCTAGCATGACGCGCCGCCGTCGGCTTCGTTTGCCGAAGCCTTGGGATTCTGTAAGAATGAGAGCAACTTGGATAAATCCGGCCGGTGAATTTTTAATCCGGCCAACCGACTTTTAAGAGGACTGTGCCGTGATCGATTCGGACGGTTTCAGACCCAACGTCGGAATCATTCTGGCCAATCACAGGGGGGAAGTCCTCTGGGCAAGGCGAATAGGGCAGGACTCCTGGCAGTTCCCTCAAGGTGGTATCAAGCACGACGAATCACCGGAAGAGGCCCTTTACAGGGAACTGGCGGAGGAAATTGGTCTCGGTACAGGCGATGTGGAAATCATCAGCTGTACCCGTGGCTGGCTGAGATACCGCCTCCCTCGCAGGATGGTGCGCCACAATTCGCACCCGGTCTGCGTGGGACAAAAACAGAAATGGTTCCTGCTGAGGATGCTTTCGCCGGATGCGCAGGTACGCGTGGACGGCACGGACTCGCCGGAATTCGACGGCTGGCAGTGGGTTAGCTACTGGTACCCGCTTGGGCAGGTCGTATCGTTTAAACGCGAGGTCTATCGACGTGCGCTGCGAGAGCTCGCGCCGCGGCTGTTTTACAACATGGAACAGTGGCGCCAGAGCGAGCCTTCCCGACGCGCGAAGGACACACAGAAATGACGGATTGAACCCGCCATGCTGAGCATACTGCGAAGTCTTGTACAAGAGGTAAACAGTGCCCGCGATTTGCAGGAGGCGCTGGATGTCATTGTTTCGCGGGTGCAGAAAGCCATGGATACCGAGGTTTGCTCGGTTTATCTGCTTGATCCAGCCACAAATCGCTACATATTAATGGCCACGGAAGGCTTGTACCAGCAAGCAGTAGGGCAGGTCAGCCTGGGTTATTCCGAGGGCCTGATTGGTCTGGTTGGCTCCCGGGAGGAGCCTATCAACCTTGAAGATGCTCCATCCCACCCCCGCTATCGTTACTTTCCAGAGACCGGCGAAGAGCGTTTCCGCTCGTTCCTGGGTGTTCCCATCATTCACCATCGCCGGGTTCTTGGCGTTCTTGTTGTTCAGCAACGGGAAAGTTCGCGCTGCTTTGACGAGGGTGAAGAAGCCTTCCTGGTTACCGTTTCGGCTCAATTGGCCGGTGTTATTGCCCACAGCGAGGCAACGGGCGCCATCAGCGGTCTTTCCCTGACCGGTGAAGAAGCGACCGATGTCAGTTTCAGTGGTGTGCCTGGTGCGCCGGGCGTTGCCATTGGCAAGGGTGTGGTGGTGTACCCTGCCGCCGACCTGGACGTAGTGCCTGAGAAGCCCACCGATGATATTGAATTGGAACTGTCGCTGTTTGATGGCGCGGTAACTGCGGTTCGGGAAGATATTGAGCGGGTGGCGGCCCGGCTCGCTTCCCAGCTTCGCCCGGAAGAGCAGGCTCTGTTCGATGTCTATTTGCGTATGCTGGGCGATGACGCAATGCCAGGTGAGGTGGGCAACCGGATCAAGGAAGGTTTCTGGGCCCAGGGCGCGCTGAAACAGGTGGTTCAGCAGTACGTTCGTCACTTTGAAATGATGGACGACCACTACCTGCAGGAGCGGGCTGTCGACATCCGGGATCTCGGCCGCCGTTTGTTGTCCCACTTGCAGGAAGGTGAGCAGAAGGACACGGTCTATCCTGAGAACACGGTCCTGGTCAGTGAAGAACTGACGCCGGCCATGCTCGGGGAAGTGCCCAAAGGGCAACTGGTCGGTTTGGTGTCGGTCAAGGGGTCCAGCAACTCCCACGTTGCCATCCTGGCACGTGCCATGGGGGTGCCCACGGTCATGGGTCTGGTAGATATTCCGGTCAACCAACTGGATGGCAAGGACCTGATTGTTGATGGCTTTGAAGGGCAGATTTTTGCGTCACCCTCCACGGACCTGAGGAACTTCTACCAGGAAATCTGTGACGAGGAAGATGAGTTGGTCAAAGGGCTGGAAGCCCTGCGGGACCTGCCTTGCGAAACCACCGACAACCACCGCGTGTCGCTGCTGGTGAATACCGGTTTGATGACCGATGTGGTGCGCTCTCTGAGCCACGGTGCTGAAGGTATCGGTCTGTACCGCACCGAAGTGCCGTTCATGATCAAGGACCGGTTCCCGTCAGAACAGGAGCAGCGTGAATACTACCGCGAGCAACTGGAAGCCTTTGCCCCGAACCCTGTCACCATGCGTACGCTGGACATCGGCGGCGATAAGGCGCTGACGTACTTCCCGATCCAGGAAGAGAACCCGTTTCTGGGCTGGCGCGGTATCCGGGTAACCCTGGATCATCCAGAGATATTCCTGGTTCAGGTAAGGGCGATGCTCAAGGCGAGTGAGGGCCTGAACAATCTGCAGATCATGCTGCCGATGATCAGCAATATCTCAGAAGTGGAAGAATCCCTCCACCTGATTTACCGGGTTTATCATGAGGTCAGGGAGGAAGGTTACAACATCCATATGCCCAAGGTCGGGGTAATGGTGGAGATTCCGGCGGCGGTGTATCAGATTCGCGAGTTGGCGGATCGCGTGGATTTCCTCTCTGTTGGCTCAAACGACCTGACCCAGTACCTGCTGGCGGTGGATCGCAACAATCCCAGGGTCGCGCAGCTGTACCATTCCTATCATCCCGCCGTGTTGCAGGCGCTGGTGCGCGTAGCACAGGACGCCCATGCGGTCGGCAAGCCTGTCGGTATCTGCGGCGAGCTGGCGGGTGACCCTGGCGGCGCGCTGCTGTTGATGGCGATGGGTTACGATTCGCTCTCCATGAACGCGGCCAGCCTGCCGAAGGTCAAGTCGGTCATTCGCAGTGTTAGCCGCGAATGGTCGGCACAGCTGCTGGAAGATGTGCTGTTGCTGGATTCGCCGCACGTTATCAAGAGCTGTGTGGATCTGGCCCTGCGTAATGCCGGATTTGGCCGCTATCTGCGCCCGGGCAAGTCCAGTGCCATTGCCCATGCCGAAAAGGCCCTTTCGTGAAGGCGTATAGCCAATTGGTCCTATATAGGGTGTGTACTCTAAAACTGGCTGCTAGTGTTGAAAGCAATAGCCAACCGCACCCGCATGGGGATATTGAATGACGGCAACCACAACAGCGATTAAGCCCGAACCTCGCATCGGCCTGGCCCTCGGCGGCGGTGGCCCGTTGGGAGGTATCTACGAAATCGGGGCATTGCGCGCGCTCGATGAGGCGCTGGATGGCCTTGATTTCAATAATATTGATGTTTACGTCGGCGTGAACGCGGGCTCCTTTGTTGCGGCCAATTTGGCCAACCAGATGACCACCGCCCAGTTGTGTCGGATTTTTGTGCGCAATGAAGCGGAAGTGCACCCCTTCCATCCGGAAGTGTTCTATCGCCCGGCGTTCCGGGAGCTGGGCAGTCGCTTGCTGGCGGTTCCGGGCCTGGTGACGACGGCTGTGCGACGGTTCGTAAATAACCCTTATGACCAGAGCCTGCTGGAAGCGCTGACGATTCTTGCGCAGGCTGCGCCTGCGGGCCTTTTCGATAACGAAGGCCTGCACGAATATCTGCAGCGGGCCTTTACCATGCTTGGTCGCACCAACGATTTCCGACAGCTTAAGCGCAGTCTTTATATTGTTGCGGCGGATGTGGAAAGCACTGAGGCGGTCTGCTTTGGTGCCCCCGGTTTTGATCACGTGCCCATATCAAAAGCGATTCAGGCGAGTACCTCGTCTCCGGGCATCTATGTTCCGGTCACTATCGACGGGCGTTACTACGTGGACGGTACTCTGAGAAAGGGGTTGCATGCCTCCGTGGCGTTTGAGGACGGTGCGGATCTGGTTTTCGCGGTCAATCCACAGGTTCCCATTGATGCGAGCTCAGCTGTGCGGGCCGGTACCATGGGGCCGGGTGATCTGACCCGGTCGGGTATGCCAAACCTGCTGTCCCAGATGTTCCGCACCATGGTGTACTCCCGAATGCAATCAGGCATTGCGCAGTACACCCGGGATTACCCGGACAAGGATATTCTGCTGTTCGAGCCGACCCGCGATGATGCCAAGCTGTTCTTCTCCAATGTGTTCAGTTTCCAGTCCCGCCGGATGGTGTGTGAGCATGCCTACCAGATGACGCGGCGTGATCTGCTGAACCGTGCGGACGAGCTGGAGCCTAAACTTGCGAAGTATGGTATTCGTCTGCGTCGGGATCGACTGGAAGACGAGCAGCGCACCATCAGTACCAGCCTGTACGGTGAGATGCTGCCCCTTTATGTGGCAAAAGGCCGCAAGAAACGGGCTCAGAAAGGAAAGTTGGCGACGGGCTTTGATAATGTGTCGGAGCTGTTCAGTAAGGCGTTGTAGGGGGCGCGAAGAACGCGCGCCCCAAAGGATACATTCGGGCCTTTCTGCCCTTGCGGGTCACAGGATATAGCGGCTCAGATCTTCGTCTTCTGCCAACTCACCCAGTTTTTCGTCCACAAACGCCGCGGTAACCTCGAAGCTGTCGGTAACCTGATCACCTGCCTCGTAAGACAGACTCTCCAGCAGTCGTTCCAGCACCGTATGTAGGCGTCTTGCACCGATATTTTCCGTGGTTTCGTTGACCTTGTAGGCGACTTCCGCAATACGGGCGATGGCGTCCTCTGTGAAGGTCAGTTTGACACCCTCGGTGCCCATCAGGGCCTCGTACTGCTGTACCAGAGAGGCATCTGGCTCCGTGAGGATGCGTTTGAAGTCATCCGGAGTCAGTGCCTGCAGCTCAACACGGATCGGCAGGCGGCCCTGTAATTCCGGGATCAGGTCAGACGGCTTCGACAGGTGAAACGCGCCGGACGCGATAAACAGGATGTGATCCGTTCGTACGGAGCCGTACTTGGTGCTGACGGTGCTGCCTTCGATCAGGGGCAGCAGGTCCCGTTGCACACCTTCCCGTGAGACGTCCGATGAAGTGTTCTCGGAGCGCTTGGCCACCTTGTCGATTTCGTCGATGAAGACGATGCCATTCTGCTCGACGGTCTGGATGGCTTTCTGCTTGATTTCCTCTTCATTGACCAGTTTGGCGGCTTCCTCGTCGCGAACGTGCTTCATGGCGTCAGCGACCTTCATCTTGCGGGTCTTGCGCTTATCAGAGGACATGCTCGAGAACATGTTCTGTAGCTGGCTGGTCATCTCCTCCATGCCTGGAGGTGCCATGATTTCAACGCCGGCGCCGCTGTTACGCAGGTCGATTTCGATTTCCTTGTCGTCCAGCTCGCCCTCGCGCAGTTTCTTGCGGAACAGCTGGCGGGTGGAAGAGTCTTCGGTTTTCTGGCTGTCTTCCTTGAAGTCCCGGGGTGGCGGGATCAGGGCATCCAGAATGCGTTCCTCGGCGGCGTCCATGGCGCGATGCTCGTGGCGTTTCATTTCCTTCTCGCGCAGCATCTTGATGGCCATGTCCGCCAGGTCACGGATAATGGACTCGACGTCCCGGCCCACGTAGCCCACTTCGGTAAACTTGGTCGCTTCCACTTTCAGAAAGGGGGCGTCGGCCAGTTTGGCAAGACGGCGTGCGATTTCAGTTTTACCCACACCGGTGGGGCCGATCATAAGGATGTTTTTTGGTGTGATCTCTTCGCGCAGACCACTGTCCAGCTGCATCCTGCGCCAGCGGTTGCGCAGGGCGATGGCTACGGAACGCTTGGCCTCTTCCTGGCCCACGATGTGTTTGTTGAGCTCGTGGACAATCTCACGGGGGGTCATTGCAGACATGCTAGCTCCGGATCAATCGTTGGCTGAGAGTACTTCGAGGGTGCGATTGTGGTTGGTGTAGATGCAGATGTCGGCCGCGATATCCAGGCCCTTTTCCACAATCTCGTTGGCTTTCAGGTCGGTGTTTTCCAACAGGGCTCTTGCGGACGCCTGTGCAAACGGACCGCCGGAGCCGATCGCGATCAATCCCTGTTCTGGTTCGATAACATCGCCGTTGCCGGTAATGATCAGTGACGCGGTTTTGTCGGCAACGGCCAGCAAGGCCTCCAGCCGGCGGAGAGCTCGGTCCGTTCGCCAGTCTTTGGCCAGTTCGACAGCGGCGCGGGTAAGGTTGCCCTGGTGTTTCTCGAGTTGGGCTTCAAAACGCTCGAACAGGGTGAATGCGTCGGCGGTACCACCTGCAAAACCGGCCAGCACCTTGTCGTTATAGAGCCGGCGAACCTTGCGGGCATTGCCCTTCATTACGGTATTGCCGAGGGAGACCTGGCCGTCGCCACCCATGGCAACTTCATCGTCACGCCTGACAGAGAGTATGGTAGTCATTCTGGCTCCATTTGCCTGATAGAAAACGGTATTCAGCAGTTATGGAGGCGAGGGGGCGGTTTTCAAGGGCGGGAGGAAAGAGAGTCAGGAGGGCAGCTCAGCCCTCCTTGGGAATCTTCCTGACCAGAGGCTGAATGTTGAGATTGACCAGCTTGTCGATAGCCGCATTCATCTGGCTGCGAGAGGTGAAGGGGCCTACATTGACGCGGTACCAGATGCTTCCGCTGTCGAGGTCGATGCGTTTGACCTGTGCACGGAGGCCCTGGAACGCGATTTCGGCCCGCTGCCTCTCTGCATCTTGCTGTTGTCGGAATGAGCCCGTTTGCACCAGGTAATCAAACGTTTGCTGTCCTGGCCCAGGGGTATATTCCTCGACCTCGGGAGGAACCACCTCCGAGTCAGGAAGCATGTCGTAAAAGCGAAAGCCGGGTTTTTCTTTTGCGGCGGTTTCCGAAGGCTTCTCCTTTACCGCAGGCGGTTCGGCTGTTGTTGCTTTTTCACCCTGGCGAGGCTCGGATGTAGGAAGTGAGTTGAGATAGGCAATAAAGCCGATAAAACCACCCACGGCTGCCAGTGACAGAATCCACTTCAATGACAAGCCACCTCGCTGTGACTTGGCTGCAGCAGGGCGTTTTGGGGGCTGCTTTTGTTTACGCGCAGGCCTCGCGGATTTTGTTGACGTTGCCGGTTTGCTGGCCGTTCTTGATTTGCGGGCATAGTCTCGGGACATGGCCGGGTTAGTTCCTGTTGCGTGCCTGAATATTCAGATCATGAAGCCTGACTTGCTACATTTCGTCGGGAGCGCTCACGCCAAGCAGATCGAGACCATTGGCAATCACCTGCCGCACGGCAAGATACAGGGAAACGCGAGCGTCCCGGACAGCAGTATCCTCGATCAGAACTTTGTGGGCGTTGTAGTAGGTGTGGAACTGCCCGGCAAGATCCCTGAGATAGTGCGTCAGGTGATGTGGTTCCCGCAATTTGGCTGAACTTTCTATAAGCTCGGGGTACTTGGCCAACTGGTTAGCGAGATCCTTTTCCTCGTCGAGCGTCAGTAAGGACAGATCTCCCACGCACTCGTTCAGGCCGCGCTCAACCCCTTCCTCTTTCAGTTTTCTGAGCACACTGCAAATACGTGCATGGGCATACTGAATGTAATAGACCGGGTTTTCATTGGTCTGGGAGCGGGCCAGATCGATATCGAAAGTCAACTGGGAGTCGACTCTGCGAGCTGCAAGGAAAAAGCGGGTGGCGTCGCGGCCTACTTCGTCAATCAGGTCGCGGACCGTCACGTAACTGCCTGCGCGCTTGGAAATCTTCACTTCCTGCCCGGACCGGGTCACCATCACCATCTGGTGAAGCACGTAATCCGGCCAACCCTGGGGGATGTCAGCGTTCAGCGCTTGCAGGCCGGCACGAACCCGTGTGACGGTGGAGTGGTGGTCGGCACCCTGCTCATTGATAACCGTGGTGAAACCCCGTTGCCACTTGTTCAGGTGGTAGGCCACGTCCGGCAGGAAATAGGTATAGCCGCCATCCTTCTTGCGCATCACGCGGTCTTTGTCGTCGCCGAATTCGGTGGTTTTCAGCCACATGGCGCCGTCATGTTCGTAGGTATAGCCGTTTTCCTGCAGGCGCTCGACGGTTTCCTCTACCTTGCCATCTTCGTACAGCGATGACTCGAGGAAATACACGTCGAACTCCACGCCAAAAGCTTTCAGGTCCAGGTCCTGCTCACGACGCAGATAGGCAACCGCAAACTCCTGGATGGCTTGTTGATCGTCCGGGTCGGCTTTACCGGTGACTTCCCGGTCGTCCGCGGTAACGGTTTCGCCGGCGAGATAGGCATTGGCCACATCGGTGATGTAGTCACCGCGGTAGCCATCGGCCGGCCAGTTTTCGTCCTCCGGTGTCAGCCCTTTCACCCGTGACTGCACTGAAAGTGCCAGATTGCTGATCTGTGCGCCTGCATCGTTGTAGTAAAACTCGCGGGTGACTTCGTAACCATTGGCTTCCAGCAAACGACTCAGGCAGTCGCCAATCGCCGCACCACGGCCATGGCCCACGTGCAGGGGGCCAGTCGGGTTGGCGGAGACAAACTCCACCTGGACCTTCTCGCCCTTGCCATTGTTGTTACGACCGTACTGCCCGGCGTTGTCGAGAATGGTGTTAACCACCTCAAAGGCACTGGCTGTGCTCATGAAAAAGTTGATAAAACCGGGGCCTGCAATCTCAACTTTCTCGACAGCGCTGGTGTCCGGCAACCGTTCCACCAATGCCTCTGCCAGCTTTCGTGGCGGGCAACCCGCCGCCTTCGATGCGACCAGAGCAATGTTGCAGGCGTAGTCACCGTGGGATTTGTCCTTGGTGTTGCCTACCTGTGGTGTAAAGGTCTGATCTGCTGGCAAGGTGCCTTCAGATTGCAGGGTCGCCAGCGCAGACTGGAGCAGTTCGGATACGGTCTCTTTCATGCTGTCGGATGACTCAGGTTATAAGAGAATGGAAGCTAAGGGCCGGGAACCCAATTATTCGGAAGGCAGATATTATCACTGAAAGAGGGGTGTGGCTCAAATTTGAGGCCCCGCGTTGTCTGCGCGGGGCCTCCGTTGTGGAAGGATCAGTCTGAAATCGCCGCCTGAGCGACAAATGGATCGCTATTGTATGGAGCGGGCGGAGTGACTTCTACTGTGAATGTGCCAGTTGAAGACGTACCGTCTCCCTCAACTGTTACGCACCGCTCTACAGGCGTTTCGCGGTAAGATGTGGGTGAGCTGAAGCTGCTCGGGGCAACAACTGAGCCATTAGTAGTTGAGAAGGCAATATCTGTTCCGCCTGGTGGAGGGCCCTCGATGGTGGCTCCGCTATCATTCGTAAAGACACCGGCAATTTCTGCGCAGACTTGTCCCGGTTGTACGGTTGTTGTAAAAGTGATTTGGATATTGTCGCTTGCCAGAAACAGTTTACCAGTCCGGGTTATCTCCAGTAGCGAGGTGGTGCACTCTACTCCACTCGTATCCGTGCATGCAGTGCCGTTGTATATGCCGTTCGCGGGGTCATATTGACCGTTGCTGTTGTAATCAAAGTACTCCTCACCTGAGTCGAAATTCCCGTTTCGGTTCCGGTCCAAGAAAGCCTCCCCAAGGTCGTTCTGGGCAACGTTGAAGTCATCTTCAGACTGAACATATTTGCCATCGCTGTTCAGATCTCTAAAGCTTTCTTCACCGACTGTGCGTGCGAGAATTAGGGCCACACCGTCATCAGCTCGGGGATTCTGGCTGATCCATTCGATTGAGCATGCGCCATCTTGGAGGATGCACTCACTTTGTACCGAGCCGGAGTTCGTAACAAAGTTCACCACAGCATCGCTAATGCGATTATTATTTCGATCCGCTGCCCGTATCGTAATTGGCACGGATACGCCGTCATAATTTCTGGCGTTTGGCAAAAAGTTTTCTTCAACCGACAGTGAAAAACTATCTTGGTCAGGGATCGTAGCGCTTATTGAAATAGGCGCAGAAGTTGTTTGAATGACAGGGCCTGTGTCGGGAGTGTATGTCGCGGTTACGCTGACAACAGTAGCCACTGTCCCGGCATTTACCCTTGTTGACGCTACGCCATTCTCGTCGGTCTCAGTTGATGCTTGGGATAGCGAGATTCCACCGACAGTCGTAGACAGAGTGAATGCAATACCTTCCCCAGTGGTAATTGGGTTGCCATTCTTATCGTTTAGCTGGAATGTAACATCTGAAACACTCGGCCTGCCGCTGGTCGAGCTACCGCTGAGTGCGATCGAGTCGGGGGTTACCGTTAAAAATTCAAGCTCTCCGATCTCTGGAGCCGCAACGTTAACGTTAGCAGTTGCAGTTGAACCGTTGGGAAGTCTGGCAGTTATGGTATCCGTGCCAGCACATCCGGCTTCATACGTGGTGCTGAATGAGCCCGAAGTCGTAGTGATCGGTGTATCGAAAACAGCATTTTGACACAAAGACGAGATGGTTACTGAGGTCTCAACTGAGTTGTATATTGAGTTTCCAGCGGAAGCATTTACCACGTTAAATTCGAGTCTAGTTGACCCACCGGAAGACAGGTTGGTTGCGGATGCATTCATTTGTCCTGATTGGAAGCCGGAGCCGCTGCCGGTACCGAGTTCCAGTGAAACGGTTTGTTCACCGCCTCCCGATGAGCCGTCCCCACTTCCTCCATCCCCTTCGCTGCCAGTACCGGCTAGCGAAGATGAGCTATCGTCGCCGCCGCATGCGGCGAGGAGTATTGAAAGCGATATAGCTGACGCACGCGCAAGGATTTTCCCTGACATTATTCTGATCTCCAGTTTTTCGTTACAGCAAAGCCAAATCGCTGCGCATTCCCTGCATGAGACACGCAAGCTTACGTAGATTTATAGATTTCATTGTCAATTTGCTGAAAATCATAGCACAGGATGCGTCTATGCAATGTTGATCGGTATTCATTTTTGAAAAACTTTGTAATTTGATGCGTGGCTTCAGTAAGGGGAGGTGAGTAAGTTAACCGGTTTCCTGCGGGTCTACGTCAATGGCCCATTTTAGTCCGGCTGGAAGCCGGCTCTGGTCCAGCGTTTCACACAGAACGCCGAGCGTGTGGTTGAGGTACTTTCGATTACTGCAAAGCAGAACCAGTTGAGCTCTAAGGCGATCAGCGCGGCGAGCAATCAGCGCGGGCAGGGGGCCCCAGATCTCTATCTGCTGGTAGCGGGCTTGTTGTTTTATGGTGTCCAGTAACTGCAGGCTTTTTTCCATCGTCTCAGCCTCCGCCCTGAAGATCGCCATCGCTCGAAAGGGGGGAAGCTGTCCCGTTTCGCGTTCTGCGAGCAGTTGGTCGGCGACTGGAAGGTAGTGTCCCTCAGCCAGGGAATGCAGCAGGGGGTGGTCGCTATGACAGGTCTGAACCAATACTTCGCCGGGTTTCTCCCCACGGCCGGCCCGGCCGCTCACTTGCAGTAATGTCTGGATCAGTTGTTCCGGAGCCCGGAAGTCCACGCTGAAAAGTCCGCCATCGGCATTGACGACAACCACCAGCGTAACGTTCGGGAAGTCGTGGCCCTTGGCCAGCATTTGCGTGCCAACCAGAATGCAGGGGCGCCCGCTGTTCACTTTTTTGAGGATGCCCTGGATGCTGCCCTTGCGCTGGGTGCTGTCCCGGTCGACCCGCACGACAGGAGTATCCGGAAACTGTGAGGTTAGAATGTCCTCGGTGCGTTCCGTGCCCTGGCCGACGGGTTTGAATGCCTCACTATCACACTTTGGGCAATGGTCCGTCGCGGCGGTCTGAAAATCGCAGTGATGGCAGCGCATGGCCCGGTCGCGGCGGTGGTAAGTCAGGCGTGTGTCGCAGTGAGGGCACTCCACCATATGGCCGCAGTCGAAACACATCATGACCGGAGCGAATCCTCTCCGATTCACGAATACCAACGCCTGTTGCCCATTGCTGAGGCATTTCTCGATGGCTTGCAGGGCTGGACGGGAAAGACCGCCTTCCAGAGGACGACTGCGGATATCCAGAAGTTTGATCGTTGGAGGCTTGGCGTTACCCGCTCTCTCTTCGAGTCGAACCAGGCGGTACTTGCCAGACAAGGCATTTTGGTATGACTCCATGGAGGGCGTCGCCGAGCCAAGAATAACTGGGCAATTATTAAGGTGCGCGCGATAGACCGCGGTGTCCCTGCCGGAATAGCGGAACCCTTCCCCCTGTTTATAGGAGCTGTCGTGTTCTTCGTCCACGATGATGGTTTTCAGGTCGGTAAAGGGGAGTAATACAGCCGAGCGCGTGCCTATCAGGATGACCGGCTCTCCATTGCGGATCCTTAGCCAGGTTGAGAGTCGTTCGCTGTCTTTTAGCGCCGAGTGCCATACCGCGATGCGTGACCCGAAATAGTATTGGAAGCGGGCTACGGTCTGCGGCGTCAGGTTGATCTCTGGTACCAGGACGAGCGCCTGGTGTCGGTCGTCCAGGTGAGTCTTCAGGTAATGAAGGTAGAGCTCGGTCTTCCCGCTGCCTGTAATGCCAAACAGGAGCGCTGTCGCGAAACCGTTGTCTGGCGATGGAAGTTGGTTGGCGGCTTCTTGTTGGGCTGGAGACAGCACGGGGATACGATTCCGGGTTTCCTCTGTTACGCCATCTGGGGTGGGTGGCGTGATCTCGCGGATCAGTTCTTTTTCCTGAAGGCTTCGGATTTGCGACTGCGTGAAACCGGCCCGCACAATCTGCTTGCTGCCTGCGCCGCCGGGTTGGCGGTTTAGCCACGCCAGCAGTTCTCTCTGTCGTGTTGCGTTGCCGGGCAGCAGCGCAGGATCGCCGCAGGCTTGCCAGTAGGGATCGGCATTCTCCACGGCAGGTCTGCCGCGACGGAGCGCTGGTGGTAGTGCGGTAAAAAGGCACTCTCCTAGTGGGTGCTGATAGTAATCAGATGCCCAGCTAAGAAGGCGAAAGGTTTCCGGGGGCAGTGCTGGCCACGCCTCGGCAGCGGACCGGACGGGTTTAAGGGTGATGCCCTCCGGTGGTTTTGCGTCTGTTTCGACCACCAGCCCGGTAGCCGATTGACGTCCGAAGGGGACCGTTACACGCTGGCCTGGTTGCAGTGCAATGTGATCCGGCACCAGATAATCGAACAGCCGCCGGATAGGGCGGTTCAATGCTATACGCGCAGTTCGGGGCACATGTGGCTCCATGGCGATGAAGGTGTCACGGTATCTGCCTATCCTTTTAAGGAGCTGAAAACCGGCGTGTCCCGTGTCGGGCGGGATGATATGACGGTCCGGGGCTTGCCTGATACCGCATTTGCAAGTAAGATTCGCGGTCTGTTTCCGGCAGGGCATGATTGTGCCCCGTCTTCTCAATTGATTCAAACATGCGGTGCCCGACACCCGGATTGCTATGAAAACCAGGCAGTCCCGTGATCTGGTAGCGGCATGACCGATAGAGGTTCGCCATGAAAGAAGGTATTCACCCCAAGTATGCCGAGATTACCGCTACCTGTTCCTGCGGTAATGTTCTCAAGACACGTTCCACGTTCACTCAGGACCTGACTCTGGATGTGTGCTCCCAGTGTCACCCGTTCTACACAGGCAAGCAGAAAGTGATGGATACCGGTGGCCGTATCGACCGTTTCCAGAAGCGTTTCGGTGGTCGCATCGGTGGCAAGAAAGCCTGATTCGAATGTTGATAACGAAAAAAGCGCCTTGCGAGGCGCTTTTTTTGTATCTGCAGGCTCGTCCTGAAGGGCGCGTCTGATGCGAATGTATACGCAAAAAGCCGTATTGACTGATTAGCGAGTGGTCAAACTGGCCTTGTCTGATGCAGTCCTTCGCGCCATAATGTCGCGCTCCGCTGGGCAAGGCCCGGTGGCTTATTACCTCTTAAACGTGACAAACGGAACAGTGGCAATGTCTCAAGATCTGAAAGAAGCAGCCCTTGAATACCACGCCAAGCCGCGGCCTGGTAAGCTGAGTGTGGAAATCACCAAGCCCACCAAGACCTCCCGCGACCTTTCGCTGGCGTACAGCCCCGGGGTTGCCGAGCCGGTCCGCGAGATCGCTAAGGACCCCGAGAACGCATACAAATATACCGCCAAGGGTAACCTGGTAGCCGTGATTTCAGACGGCACTGCAATCCTCGGTCTGGGTAACCTCGGTCCGCTGGCGAGCAAGCCGGTTATGGAAGGCAAAGGCGTACTGTTCAAGCGCTTTGCTGGAATTGATGTGTTCGATATCGAAGTCAATTCCGAAAGCCCCCAGGCATTCATTGAAACGGTCGAGCGTATTGCTGATACCTTCGGCGGTATCAATCTTGAGGACATTAAGGCCCCTGAGTGCTTTGAAATCGAACGCGCGCTGATCGAAAAGTGCAGTGTACCCATCTTCCATGATGACCAGCATGGCACCGCGATCGTAACAGCTGCGGGCATGATCAATGCCCTGGAGTTGCAGGGTAAGAAAATCGATGAAGCCAAAGTGGTTTGCCTCGGAGCTGGCGCAGCGGCTATCGCTTGCATGAAGCTGCTGATCAGCTGTGGCGTTCGGTCCGAAAACATCTACATGCTGGACCGCAAGGGTGTGATTCATTCCGGTCGCGATGACCTGAACCAGTACAAGGCAATGTTTGCCAACGAGACCGACAAGCGTACGCTTGATGACGCTATGGACGGTGCCGATGTATTTCTTGGTCTGTCCGGCCCGGATCTGTTGAGTGCTGAGCAGCTAAAACTCATGGCGCCGAATCCGATTGTGTTCGCCTGTTCCAATCCGGATCCTGAGATCAGTCCTGAAGTGGCATTGGCTACTCGTGATGACCTGATCATGGCTACGGGCCGCTCGGACTACCCGAACCAGGTGAACAACGTGCTTGGCTTCCCGTTCATTTTCCGTGGTGCTCTGGACGTGAGGGCGACCGCGATCAACGAAGAAATGAAAGTGGCGGCGGTTCATGCGATTCGCGAGTTGGCGAAAGAGCCGGTTCCGCAGGAAATCTGTGAAGCCTATGACGTTGCAAGTTTCGAGTTTGGGCGGGAGTACATCATTCCCAAGCCGATGGACGTGCGCCTGCTGGAAGTTGTTCCGGCGGCAGTCGCACGCGCGGCGGTTGACTCAGGCGTTGCTCGTAACGGCTACCCGGCCCATTATCCACTGAAATCGATGGACGATATCATCTGATATAGCCCAATCGAGTTTCGGAAACAAAAAAAACCGGCGATTGTTGAATCGCCGGTTTTTTTGTCGGTGGAATTCCCCGTCCAGCTTGCTGGTGTCAGAAGATCTGTCTCGACAGGTCATCGCTGCTGCCATTGTTACTGCCACCCGATGAATCATCTTGTGGGTCAAGTGGTGGCGGGGCATCTTCCTCGCGGAATATTTCGAACATGGCGCCTTCTTGTCCCGGTCTTGCACGCCGGCCTGTTTCAGGGTCGATGCGGATGTTAACGATGCCATTGGGTCTCGCCATCAATGACGATGGCTCGCCATTTAGTGCCACTTTCATGTAATCAAGCCAGACGGGCAGGGCAGTGCTGGCGCCGAACTCTCGGCGGCCAAGAGGTTGTGGTTGATCAAAGCCAACCCATACTGTGGTGGCTACGTCATGGTTGAAGCCGCCGAACCAGGTGTCTCTCTGTTCATTGGTGGTGCCGGTTTTGCCGCTGATGTCATCCCGTCCCAGGGCCTGAGCGCGTCGGCCGGTGCCTCGTCTGATTACATCCCGCATCATGGAATGCAGGATGTATACCGAGCGTTCATCGGCCAGACGCCTGGCAATGCGAACTTCTTTCTCGTCGTCGGAGTTGTTCTCCTGTTTCTCTGTGCAGTTTTCATCGCAGAGTTTGACGTCCGGTGCTTCGAAGATTGTTTCGTTGTTGATGTCCGAAATCTGGCTGATGAGGTAGGGCTCGACATCGTAGCCGCCGTTGGCGATTACTGCGAACCCTCGGGCCAGGTCCATTGGTGTCAGAAGTCCGCTGCCCAATGAGAGTGACAGGTCTTTTTGCATGTCTTCCGTGGGGATCTGAAGCTGCTCAAGGTAGTCTATGGTGTTCTGGATGCCCAGGTCCCGAAGCAAGCGTACTGACACCAGGTTGCGGGACCGGTACAGGGCTTCTCTCAGGCGAGTAGGGCCGTAAAACTGTCCTGATGAGTTTTGGGGGCGCCATGTGGTCTCCAGTTCGGAGTCGTCAAACACTATAGGTGCATCGTTGTAGATGGTTGCGGGTGTCATGCCGCTTTCAAGCGCGCTCAGGTACAGGAATGGCTTGAAGGTTGAGCCTGGCTGCCTTCTCGCCTGGGTGGCGCGATTGTATTTGTTCTGGCTGAAGCTGTATCCGCCGGCGAGTGCTTCAATGGCGCCGGTTTTTGCGTCAAGGGAGATTAGTGCGCCCTGCACCTCGGGTACCTGGGAGAGGGCAACGCGCCTGACTTCGGCGATATCCAGGGCTTGCTGTTCATCGCTTTGCTCCTGGGTGTCAGATTCATTTGGCTGCTCTGGGGTCATCACCACCATGGGCTTTACATAAACGATGTCACCCACAGTGACCACGTCAGATGGCTTTTCTGGTTCGGGCCCGGTCAGGTTTTCGGTTTTGTATCGTTTGGCCCAGGTCATTGTGGAGAATGCCATTACGGACTCGCCAAGCTGGCGGGCGTAAAGATCAACTTCGCTGTCTTTGTCTCTTACCCGGGTTACAACTGCAGGCACGAGTTCGGCTACGCGGGGGTAATTCGCCATCAGGTTGCCGAGGTTGTCCGGTTTCAGCTGATCTTCATCCACCTGTCCAATGGGGCCGCGAAAGCCATGACGCCGGTCATACGCTTCCAGTCCGGCCCTGAGTGCCCTGGTCGCCTCCTGCTGTTTCTCGCTCTCGACAGTCAGTCTGACTTCGTAGCCGTCGGTGTAGGCGGCATCGCCAAACCGCCGGACCAGCTCAGCCCGGGCCATTTCCGCAACGTGGTCCGCATCAACTTCAGTGGACGGTGCGTTAAAACTTGCAGTCAGCGGAGCGTTGGTCGCCAGTTCATAGGCATCATTGGTGATGTATTGAAGGTCGCGCATGCGACCGAGTATCCAGTCACGACGGATCTGTGCCCGTTCGGGGTTTGCCAGGGGATTATAGGCTGAGGGAGCTTTTGGTAGCCCGGCAAGCATGGCCATTTCTGCCAGAGAAAGCTCGGTCACGGGTTTGTCGTAATAAACCTGGGCGGCGGCGGCAATGCCGTAAGCTCGATTGCCCAGGTAAATTTTGTTGAGATAGAGCTCCATGATGCGGTTTTTGTCCAGTTCACGCTCGATCTGAAGAGCCAGAAGTATCTCGTTGAACTTGCGAATAAACGTCCGATCGCGTGACAAAAAGTAATTTTTTGCAACCTGCATTGTGATGGTACTGCCGCCGGACTGGATCTCGCCGGTGGAGACCAGTTCGATGGCAGCCCGCATCAGGCCTTTAAAGTCGACCCCGAAGTGTTCGTAAAAACGGGCGTCCTCCGCTGCCATAAAGGCATGTAACTGAATTGTAGGGATCTGTTCTATTGTGACCGGTGCCCTTCTCTTTTCACCGAATTCTGCTATTAATTTGTCGTCTGCGCTGTAGACCCTCAATGGGGTCTGCAACTTGATGTCCAGGAGTTGCTCAACAGGAGGCAATCCGGGGCGGAGATATAGGTAAAATCCTGACGCCACGATTGTGGCGAGACTGAGTCCAGTGAGAAAGAGCCATGCAAACAGGCGAGATGTACGCAACAAATGAGACATTTTTTTCTGACAACTGTTGGATATAGGTCTATCATTTGAGAAATTGCTTTAGGAAGGGCTAGCCGCTTCCCGGGTGCAATGCTCCTCAATTAAAGAAGAACGAGCATTGTAGACGGAAAACTAAAGAAATTCTCTTAAATAAAAAACACATATGAAAGAACTCCGTCGGGAGTTTTCATAACCCGGTGCATGTAACCAGGTATAGGGTGAGCGCGTGTTCGGATTGTTAGGAAAAAAATCCAGTTCGGTGCTGGGCGTGGATATCAGTTCCAGCTCGGTCAAGTTACTGGAACTATCGAAGCAGGGCGACCGTTACAAGGTCGAGAGCTACGCAGTGGAGCCGCTACCGGCCAATGCTGTGGTAGAGAAAAACATCACGGATGTCGAGGCGGTGGGCGAAGTGCTCAAACGTGTCGCGTCCAAATCACGTACGAGCGTCAAGCAGGTGGCTGTGGCCGTCTCCGGTTCCGCCGTTATTACCAAGCTGATCCAGATGGACGGTGGTCTTAACGAGTTTGAGATGGAAGACCAGATCACGCTCGAGGCCGATCAGTATATTCCCTATCCGTTGGATGAAGTGGCAATCGACTTCGAGGTTCAGGGGCCCTCTGAGGCTAACCCGGATCAGGTCGATGTACTTCTGGCTGCGTGTCGCAAAGAAAACGTCGATATTCGGGAAGACGCTCTGGAGATTGCTTCCTTGACCACCAAGATTGTGGACGTCGAAGCATACGCACTCGAGCGGGCATACGCCCTCATCGAGCCTCAGCTTGATTCCCAGGGTGAAGAACTCGTTGTGGCGATCGTCGATATCGGCGCAACCATGACCACACTGAGCGTGTTGGCTGAAGGCAAGACGGTTTACACTCGCGAGCAGATTTTCGGGGGGAAACAACTCACCGAGGAAATTCAGCGTCGTTATGGTCTGTCCCTTGAAGAGGCCGGCCTTGCCAAGAAGCAGGGTGGCCTCCCCGATGACTACGACTCCGAAGTGCTGACGCCTTTCCGGGAAGCGGTAGTTCAGCAGGTTGCGAGGGCGCTGCAGTTCTTCTTCGGCGCAAGCCAGTACAATGCGGTTGACTACGTAGTTCTGGCTGGCGGCACGGCATCTATCCAGGGGCTGACAGAAATGGTCGAGGAAAAAACGGGCACACCCACGCTGGTTGCAAATCCGTTCGCGGACATGGCAGTGGGATCAAGGGTGAATGCGTCTTCGCTGAGCAATGATGCGCCTTCACTCATGATTGCCTGTGGGCTGGCAATGAGGAGCTTTGACTGATGGCAAAGATTAACCTCAGACCCTGGCGCGAAGAACTCCGGGCGGAGAAGCAAAAACAGTTTGTGGTGATGATTCTGGGGGCGGCCTTTATTGCTGCTGGTCTGACCTTTCTCTGGAAAACCGATATGGACAACCGTATTGCCTACCAGGAATCC
The DNA here is from genome assembly GCF_002352785.1 of Marinobacter sp. UBA2688. Classification (NCBI taxonomy): domain Bacteria; kingdom Pseudomonadati; phylum Pseudomonadota; class Gammaproteobacteria; order Pseudomonadales; family Marinobacteraceae; genus Marinobacter; species Marinobacter sp. UBA2688. The sequence continues at coordinate 66,505 of NZ_DELU01000031.1, read as the reverse complement.
AGGAACGCCTACATCGAGACCGCGACCAAACAGCTGGATAAGCAGATCAAGGAGATTGAAAACCTTAAACGCAAGCGTGATGAGCTTCTTTCGCGGATGCAGGTTATTCAGGATCTCCAGGGTAAGCGTCCGATTATCGTGCGGGTCTTTGATGAGTTGGTTCGTACGCTGCCGGACGGGCTTTTCTACACTAGCCTTACCAAAAAGAGTGAGCGGGTTGAGATTGTTGGGATGTCGGAATCCAACAGTCGGATTTCAGCGCTGATGAGGCGTTTTGAGGAATCTGACTGGTTCACTGATCCCAATCTGTCAAATGTGTCTGCTGCCGATAACCAACGTGCCGGGTACAGTCAGTTCAATCTTTCGGTAAAGCAGCAAACACCAGAGCCCGAAGGGGGGGATAAGTAATGAGCCTCGCGGACTCACTGAAAAACCTCAATGAATTCGATATTAACGACTTGGATGTCAATAATGCCGGCATCTGGCCTGCGCCAGTCAAGGCCATCGTGGCGATCATCATCTTTGGCCTGATTCTCGGCGGTGGTTATTGGTTCTTCATCAAGGACCAATACGCTCAACTGGAGCGAGTCGAAAAGACGGAGCAGGAGTTACGGAAACGCTATGAAGACAAGGCATACCAAGTAGCAAATCTGGAAGTGTTCAAGGCGCAAATGGAAGAAATGGAAGAGACCTTCGGGGCACTGGTGCGTCAGTTGCCGAGTGAAACCGAGGTGCCAGGACTTCTTGAAGATATCACCAACACAGCGTTGGGCAGCGGTCTTGAGCTTCAAGAGGTTAAGTTGCAAGGCGAGCAGCGGCGCGACTTTTATGCAGAGCTACCGATCAATATTCGGGTTACAGGCTCCTATCATGAATTGGCGACGTTTGTGAGCAGTGTGGCAAGTCTGCCTCGCATCGTGACGTTGCACGACCTAACGATAACACCAACAGGCGGTGATGGAGAGCAGCTGAATATGCAGGTTCTTGCACGTACCTACCGCTACCGGGCTGGAGAATGAGCATGGCGAGACAGCATGCAATAAAAGCCTGGATGAGTATTTGTCTGGTATCTTTCCTGACTGCGTGCTCCCAGGGAAGTGGTTTTTCCGATCTTGACAAGTTTATGGCGGACACTCGAGCTAAGCCTCGGGGGCATGTCGAACCCTTACCAGAGTTCAAGGCGTATGAGGCTTTCAGCTATTCTGCAGCGGATCGCAGAGCGCCCTTCGAACCGCCGATTGATATCCAGCTCACAATGGTTGATCAGGAACCGGAAAGCGATATCGAGCCGGATCTGGATCGGCCGAGAGAGGTTCTCGAAAATTTCGATTTGAAGGAACTCTCTATGGTAGGCACTTTAAGTGACGCATCCGGGAGCCTTTTTGCCCTGATCAAGGATGGTATGGGCGGCATTCATAGGGTGCGCACCGGAAACTATGTAGGGCAGAATTACGGCCGGATTATTGGCGTCAATGAAACCCGGGTTGAACTGATTGAAATCGTTCCCAATGGCCGGGGCGGGTGGGTCGAGCGTCCACGCTCGCTGTCGCTGGATGAGAATGAGGGCTAAGGGAGCGGCATTATGATTATTGAAAGAAACATGCATGAACAAAAAAGTTTGGGGTCGAGGCTAGCGATGTTCAGAAAACTCAATGTATACGTCGGCGTGATTGCTTTTGGGTTGTTATCCGGCCTGGCCAATGCGGTCACGCTGGAAGACGTGTCGTTTTCGTCGCTGTCCGGGGATCGGGTCGAGGTGACGCTGGCGTTTGACGGCCAGCCACCAGAACCGACCGGGTACACGATCGAGCGACCTGCCAGAATCGCAGTGGACCTCCGGGACACGACCAGCGGTCTCGACAGTCGCAACATCTCGCTCGGGGGAGGTAACGCCCAGAGCATGACGGTTGTCGAAACCAAGGATCGCACTCGCCTGATCTTCAACCTGGCAGAGCTGGCTCCCTATGAGACGGTGCGTACCCAGAACAGCCTGGTCGTCACAATCGGCAGTCAGGGTAGTGGTGTCGCAGCGTCAGGCTCGACTTCTTCCTCTACACCGATGACTACTGCATCGGGAGGACAGTCGGTCTCATCGGCAGGCAACGACCTGGCGGGAGTCGATTTTAGGCGTGGGCAGAATGGCGAAGGACGCGTGATTGTAGATCTGGGTAGTGCCAATGCATCCGTGGATCTGTCCGAGCTCGGGGGCAAGATTCGCTTGACGATGGACGGTACCAGTGTGCCGGACAATCTTCGTCGCCGCCTTGATGTTACCGATTTCGCGACACCGGTAACCCGGGTTGATACCTACACGGAAGATGGTAATGCGGTTGTGGAAATTCGTCCGGAAGGCAACTACGACTACATTGCCTACCAGTCCGGTTCGCAGTTTACCGTCAGCGTGGAAAGGCTGACAGAAGAGGAAGCTGAGTCTCGTCGAGAGGAGAAGTTCCCGTACACCGGCGACAAGCTCTCTCTCAACTTCCAGGACATCGAAGTTCGTTCGGTATTGCAGTTGATTGCCGACTTTACTGGTCTGAACCTTGTTGCCAGCGATACGGTCAGTGGCAGCATCACGCTGCGTTTGCAGAATGTGCCCTGGGACCAGGCTCTGGACCTGATCCTTAAGACCAAGGGATTGGACAAGCGTCAGATTGGTAACGTACTGCTGGTTGCTCCGGCCGATGAAATCGCCGCCCGTGAAAAGCTTGAGCTGGAGACGTCCAAGCAGATCGCTGAGCTCGCACCGGTTCGCCTGGATATCATTCAGGTGAATTACGCCAAGGCTGCCGATGTCGTTGAACTGATTAGGGCGGATGAAGAACTTATCTCCTCTCGGGGATTCGTCTCTTCAGATGCGCGTACCAACACGATCAGTGTTCGTGAAACTTCGGAAAAGCTTGATGAAATTCGCCGCCTGGTTTCGACCTGGGATGTTCCTGTTCGTCAGGTTTCCATTGAGGCTCGAATTGTAAGAGCGCAAACCAACGTTGCCGAAAATCTCGGTGTTCGTTGGGGTGGTGCCGCCTACGATGTCAGTGGTGATAACGTTTTCTCAGTGGGTGGTTCGCAGAACGCGGTTGAGGAGGCGCGTCAAGCCGCTGGTGGTACCAACAACACGATCACCTTCCCGGACGCTCTGGCGGTAGATTTGGGTGTCACCGGCCAAGGTGCTTCCTCATTTGCCATCGGCTTGGGCAGTGATGATTTTCTTGTGGACCTGGAACTCTCTGCACTGGAGAGTGACGGACAGGCGGAAGTTGTTTCCCAGCCCCGCGTTGTTACTGCCGATCGCCAGACCGCCAAGATTAAGTCCGGTGAGGAGATCCCTTATCAAGAGGCTTCTTCCAGCGGTGCGACGTCAGTATCTTTCAAGGAAGCGGCGTTGGCTCTTGAAGTAACCCCTCAGATCACCCCGGATGACAAAATCATCATGGATCTGGTGGTTAATCAGGACTCCCGTGGTGAAGTGACCGCCGGTATTCCTGCCATCAACACTAATGAGGTAACCACTCAGGTGTTGGTTGGAAATGGCGAAACCGTCGTTCTGGGCGGTATTTTCCAGTCAGAGGTTACGACGACGACTACCAAGACTCCGTTCCTGGGTGATATTCCCTACCTCGGCCGCCTCTTCAAGCGCACTGAGCATGTTGATGAGCGTAGCGAACTGTTGATCTTCATCACACCGAAGATCATCAAGAGCGACCTGATTCAGTAATCGGGTTGCCTCCGAAAAAAAAACCGCCGTGTTCCGCACGGCGGTTTTTTTGTTGGTTCATTTCCTGAAACTTATGGAAAACGTTACCCTGTGATATTCTCACGCGCCGGAATGTAGATGAGCGGAAGTTATGTCCTTGCCAAAACGAGTTGTCCTGGTCGGCCCAATGGGTGCGGGAAAAAGCACAATTGGTCGCATGCTGGCCAAAGAGCTGGGCTATCGCTTTCTCGATTCCGATCGAATTATTGAAGAGCGGTGCGGCGCCAATATTCCCTGGATCTTCGACGTAGAAGGGGAAGACGGCTTTCGGCATCGTGAAACGGCCATGTTGGCTGAACTGTCGGAATATCCACAGACAGTGCTGGCGACGGGCGGTGGCGCGGTGATGAAAGAAGAGAATCACGCGCATCTTAAACGCGATTCCGTCGTGGTGTACCTGAAAACCTCGATTGAGCAGCAAGTTGAAAGAACGAGGCGGGATCGCAATCGTCCCCTGTTGCAGAATGACGACCCCGAGGCGGTCCTTAGAAATCTGTTTGCCGTGCGGGACCCTATCTATTCGCTCTTGGCCGATGTCGTCATGTTTACTGACCGCAAGAGCCCCAGGCTGGTCGTACGGCAATTGGTGAACCGGATTAATCCGAGGACACCTCGCCACAAAAGGCAAATACGTAAGGAAGGCAGAAATCATGCGTGACTCACTGCGGGAGTTGACGGTTGAGCTGGGCGATCGAAGTTACCCAATCGTTATCGGTCAGGGGCTGCTGGGTAGCTATGATCTGAGTCCCTTTGTCTCTGGTTCACAAGTCATGATCGTCACCAACGAAACGGTTGCGCCCTTGTATCTTGAGTCAGCCCGAGCCTGTTTCCCTGGAAAGCAGGTAGATACGGTTGTGCTTCCAGACGGTGAAAAATACAAGGATTGGCAGACGCTAAACCGTATCTTCGACGGTTTGCTGGGGAAGCGTCACTCCCGCAAAACCACGCTGGTTGCTTTGGGGGGTGGCGTGGTTGGGGATATGACCGGGTTTGCCGCCGCTTCCTACCAGCGTGGTGTCTCTTTTATCCAGATCCCGACGACATTGTTGTCGCAGGTGGACTCCTCGGTCGGAGGAAAGACCGGTATCAATCACCCGTTGGGCAAGAATATGATCGGTGCCTTCCACCAACCGGAAGTTGTACTGATCGATACCGACAGTCTGAGGAGCCTTTCTCCAAGGGAGGTGTCTGCTGGCCTTGCGGAAGTTATCAAGTATGGCCTGATTCGGGACACCGATTTTCTGGCCTGGCTTGAGAAAGAAATTACGTCGCTCATTGATCTGGAAACAACAGCCCTGGTGGAAGCTATCTATCGCTCATGCGCCTGCAAGGCGGACGTTGTAGCAAAAGATGAAAGAGAAGGTGGTTTACGGGCAATACTCAACCTTGGGCACACGTTTGGTCATGCCATTGAGACCTTCGCTGGATACGGCAACTGGCTGCACGGCGAGGCTGTTGGTACTGGCATGATGATGGCTGCGGATCTTTCCTTGCGCCAGGGCATGATAACCGAAGAGGATCGTGCCAGGGTTGTGCGCATTATCGAGAGAGCCAAGCTTCCGGCGCTTGCACCCACGGGGATGTCTCCCGATGATTTTCTGCGATTGATGGCAGTCGACAAGAAGAATGTGGATGGTTCGTTGCGCTTGGTCCTCCTTCGCAGGCTCGGGGATGCTGTGGTGACGGATGCGGTGGATAGGCGAGAACTGGATGCCACGCTTCGGGGCTTTTGTAGAGAAGTCTGAACAGGTATTGATCTGGGATAAAGCAGGGAATGACGGTGAACAACGAAGGACTCAATAGTCATGACGGTGGTGGTTTGTTTCCGCGACTCCAGGAGCGTTATGGGTTAAGGGCCGATCCGTTGGATATGGAAACACCCTTCTTTCCGGATGCCTCTCGCCACCACGCCCTGGAAACGCTTCGTCACCTCTGTGGTTTTGGTGACCTCGCTTTGCTTCTCACTGGTGATGTGGGGGCGGGCAAAAGTCGGTTGCTTGCGGAACTGGTGAGAAGTGAGTCTTCCCGTCTGGATTTTCATCGGGTACCAGCTGCGGCGCTGACGAGTACTCAGGCGCTGTCACGGGCGCTGCTCGGTATTGCGCACAAAGGGTTGAATCCTGGCGAAGGTGCGCGTGACGCCATTTACGGCTTTTTCCGATGGTCTGAAATCAGGGCTCGGAAGGGGCAGCGGATGGTCCTGCTGATCGATGATGCGGATCGTGCACCCACCGAGCTACTGAGATTGTTGTTTTCTGCTTTTGAAGCCGCAGATCGATCTGCGGCGGCGGTTCCTGTGTTCAGTGGCAGCGGGCGGTTGATTGAGATGCTTGGGTTGTCAGGGGACGGTGCCGGCGTGCATCAGGTTCATCTTCGCCCACTGACAAAAGAAGAAGTCGCCGCTTATCTCGAGCCCCGAATTCACCGAGCTGGTGGTAAGCCCAAGGAGTTGCTGTCGCCAGGGAAATTGTCACAATTACACAGTTTGAGTCAGGGGAGTTTTTCCCGTCTCAAGCGTGTAACACCAGCCGTATGGTTGGATATGGCATCGACCGGAGGTGGCGCCAAGCGGACGTTTTCGATGCCGATTAATCTGCGTTGGCCCGCGCTGGCCTTGGTCATACTCGCTGGTTCCTGGTGGCTTGTATCGCAGCAGTATGACGACTCTGTTGCAAGGGAGCAGTCAGAACCTGAGCCGGAAACCGTACGCAAAAGCATCACCATCGGCCCTGACAGCCCGGATATTGAACCGATTGAGACCGATGTAGAGTTGTCGGAACCGGTCGTCGAGACCAAGTTGCCCAGCGTGGAAGAATCTGATCAGGCTGTTCCAGAGCCAGAGCCAGAGCCAGA